>NZ_JBEYFC010000008.1:0-47994 GCF_040634175.1 Streptomyces sp. NPDC007162 | reverse complement strand
CTGACAGACAGAATCGGACCGACCCCGAAAGGCCGGTCCGATTCTGTCGACGGCGTGCCCGCAAGGGGCCATGTCCCCGGTAGATCTCACTCAAATGAGTGACCACTCACCGGACACCCGCATTTATGCAGGTGGCGGGGCGCCGAAAGGGGCGCGGGCACCACGCGACCCCCTGCGGCAACTAGCCGCGCAGCACCGCTCCCGTACGCTCCCCTGCCAGGGCGACCGCGGCGTCACGAGCCGCGGACGCCTCGTCGACCGTCAGCGTGCGATCGGACGCCCGGAAGCGCAGCGCGTACGCCAGCGACTTCTTCCCGTCGCCCAGCTGCTCGTCGTTGACGTACACGTCGAACAGCCGGATCGCCTCCAGGAGTTCACCCGCGCCCTCGCGCAGCGCCGCCTCGACCTCCGCCGCCGGTACCGGCTTGTCGACCACGAGGGCGACGTCCTGCGTGGCCACCGGGAACGTCGAGATGCTCGGCGCCTGCGGCGTGCCGTCGCCGGCCTGCTCCACCGCGTCCAGGTCCAGCTCCATCGCGCAGGTGCGCGCGGGCAGCCCCAGCGCCTTGAGCACGCGCGGGTGCAGCTCACCGGCGTGGCCCACGACCCGCTCGGCACCGTCGGCGACGACCGCCAGCTCGGCGCACCGGCCGGGGTGCCACGGCCCGTACTGGCCGGCCCGCACGATCAGCTCGACCCCGGCCTCACGCGCCACCGCGCGTCCCGCCTCGACCGCGTCGGCCCAGTCGGCCGGACGGCCCTTGCCCCACCAGCCGGCCTGCTCGCGGGCGCCCGCGAGGACGACGGCGACATGGCGCGGCTGCTCGGGCAGCACGGCGTCCAGCGCGGCGAGTTCCGCGTCGGTCGGGCGGCGGTCGACCGGGAGGTGCCCGGCGATGCCCTGCTCCTCGCGGGGCAGGAAGACCAGGCCGGTCTCGAACAGCGCCAGGTCGTGCGCCCCGCGCCCGTCGTTGCGCCGGAGCGCGCCGAGCAGGCCCGGCAGCAGCGACGTACGGAGCGCGGGCTCCTCGTCGTTGAGCGGGTTGGTGAGCTTCACGACACGGCGGGCCGGGTCGTCGGCGGCCAGACCGAGCTGGTCGAAGACGCCCTCGCCGACGAACGGGTAGTTCGGCGCCTCGACATAGCCGGCCCCGGCGAGCGCGCGGCCGACCCGGCGGTGCAGCCGCTGCCGGGCGGTCAGCCCCCGGCCGGACGGCGGCTTGGGCAGCGTGGAGGGCAGGTTCTCGTAGCCCTCCAGCCGGATGACCTCTTCGGCCAGGTCGTTCTGCTCGGACAGGTCCGGCCGCCAGGACGGCACGGTGACGATCAGCTCGTCCTGCCCGTAGACGTCGCAGCCGACCTCCTGGAGGCGGCGGACCACGGTCTCCCGGCCGTACGCGACACCCGCGACCTTGTCGGGGTGGTTCGCCGCGAGGGTGATGGTGTGCGGCGCGGACGGCGCGATGACCTCGGTGACCCCCGCCTCGGCGGTGCCGCCGGCGAGCAGCACCAGCAGGTCGACGGTGCGCTGCGCGGCGGCGGCCGCGGCCTGCGGGTCGACACCGCGCTCGAAGCGGCGGGAGGCCTCGGAGGACAGCTTGTGCCGGCGGGCGGTGCGGGCGATCGCGACGGCGTCGAAGTGGGCCGCCTCGATCACCACGTCGGTGGTGGAGTTCGCCCCGTTCTCGGCGGCATCGTGGTCGGCGATCTCGGTGTTGGCGCCGCCCATGACGCCCGCGAGGCCGATCGGGCCGCGGTCGTCGGTGATGACCAGGTCCTCGGCGTGCAGCTTCCGCTCCACACCGTCGAGGGTGACGATCTTCTCGCCCTCGGCCGCGCGGCGGACGCCGATGGTGCCCTGGACCAGGTTGCGGTCGTAGGCGTGCAGCGGCTGGCCGAGCTCCATCATCACGTAGTTGGTGACGTCGACGGCGAGCGAGATCGGGCGCATGCCGACCTTCTGCAGGCGGCGCCGGAGCCAGATCGGCGAGCGGGCCTCGGGGCTCAGACCGCTGACGGTGCGCGCGGTGAAGCGGTCGCAGCCGAACGGGTCCGAGACCTGGACCGGGTAGCCGAAGGCGTTCGGTCCCGGTACGTCGAGCAGGGCCGGGTCGCGCAGCGGCAGGCCGTAGGCGATGGCGGTCTCGCGGGCCACGCCGCGGATGGACAGGCAGTCGCCGCGGTTGGCGGTGACCGCGATGTCCAGGACCTCGTCGACCAGTTCCAGGAGCTCGATGGCGTCCTTGCCGACCTCGGTCTCCGGCGGCAGCACGATGATGCCGTGGGTGCCGTCATCGCCCATGCCCAGCTCACCGCTGGAGCAGATCATGCCGTGCGAGGTCTTGCCGTAGGTCTTGCGGGCGCTGATCGAGAACCCGCCCGGGAGCACGGCCCCCGGCAGGACCACGACGACCTTGTCGCCGACCGCGAAGTTGCGGGCGCCGCAGACGATCTCCTGGGGCTCACCGGTGCCGTTGGCCGAACCGACGTCGACGGTGCAGAAGCGGATCGGCTTCTTGAAGCCCTCCAGCTCCTCGATGGTCAGCACCTGGCCGACGACCAGGGGGCCCTTGAGGCCGTCGCCGAGCTGCTCGACGGTCTCGACCTCGAGGCCGGCCGAGATGAGCTTGGCCTGCACGTCGCGGCCGGTCTGGGTGGCCGGCAGGTCGACGTACTCCCGCAGCCAGGAAAGCGGGACCCGCATCAGATCTCCATCCCGAACGGCCGGGTGAACCGGACGTCACCCTCGACCATGTCTCGCATGTCCTCGACGTTGTGGCGGAACATCAGCATCCGCTCGATGCCGAACCCGAAGGCGAAGCCGCTGTACTTCTCCGGGTCGACGCCGCAGGCGGTGAGCACCCGCGGGTTGACCATGCCGCAGCCGCCCAGCTCGATCCAGCCCTCGGAGGAGCAGGTACGGCAGGGGCGGTCGGGGTTGCCGACGGACTCGCCCTTGCAGACGTAGCAGAGCATGTCCATCTCGGCGCTCGGCTCGGTGAAGGGGAAGAAGTTCGGCCGCAGCCGGGTCTTCATGCCCTCGCCGAACAGGGACTGGACCATGTGGTCCAGGGTGCCCTTGAGGTCCGCCATGGTCAGGCCCTCGTCCACGGCGAGCAGCTCGACCTGGTGGAAGACCGGGGTGTGGGTGGCGTCCAGCTCGTCGGTGCGGTAGACCCGGCCCGGGCAGATCACGTAGACCGGCAGCTCACGGTCGAGCAGCGAGCGGATCTGCACCGGCGAGGTGTGGGTGCGCAGCACGACTCCCGACTCGGTGCCGCCCTCGGGGCCCTGCACGAAGAAGGTGTCGGCCTCGCCGCGCGCCGGGTGGTCCGGGCCGATGTTCAGGGCGTCGAAGTTGAACCACTCGGCCTCGACCTGGGGACCCTCGGCGACCTCGTAGCCCATGGCCACGAAGATGTCCTCGATGCGCTCCGAGAGCGTGGTCAGCGGGTGCCGGGCGCCGGCCGGGACGCGGTCGTGGGGCAGGGTGACGTCCACCGCCTCCTCGACGAGCACCCGGGTGTCGCGCTCGGCCTCCAGCTCCTCCTGGCGGCCGGCGAGGGCCTTGTTCACCGCGCCGCGGGCCTGGCCGACCAGCTTGCCTGCGGCGGCCTTGGCGTGCGGGGGCAGGGCGCCGATCTCCCGGTTGGCGAGGGCCAGCGGGGAGGTGCCCCCGGTGTGGGCGACCTTGGCCTCCTGGAGCGCGTCGAGGGAGTCCGCGGCGGCGAAGGCGGCGAGCGCCTCGTCCCGCATGCGCTCGATCTCTTCCGGTTTCAACGCCTCGACCTCTACAGGGTCGTACGACTTGTTCGGTGCCGACATCTCTTCCCGTGCTTCCGATTACTGGCGGATGGTCCCCGTGACCGTGGGTGGCCGTGTGAAGGACACAAAGGTGCCAAAGGCCGAGTCTAACGGGGTGGAGGTGACGAAGGCGCCCGCGGGCCGCTCGGCCGGTCTCAGGTGAGATACGCCGGCGTGCTCACGGGCAACGTAAATCGGAACTCGGCGCCGCCGCTGGGGGCGCGTCCGACGGTGATGGTGCCTCCGTGGGCCTCCACGATGCCCTTGACGATGTACAGGCCCAGGCCGGTGCCACCGCGCTTGCTGCCCCGCCAGAAGCGGGTGAAGACGCGGTTCATGGACTCCTCCGGGATGCCTGGCCCCTCGTCGCCCACCGTGACCGACGTACCGGCGTCCTCCCCTTCGCGCGGGGACGCCGAGGGCGTGACGTCGATGGTGACAGTTCCCTCACCGTGGCGCACGGCGTTTTCGATGAGGTTGCTGAGGACCTGGTCGATCTTGTCGGGGTCGGCCCAGAGCGCGGGCAGCGGCTGCTCGATCCGCAGCAGGAACCGGTCGGCGGGCTGCCCGGCGGCCACGTACGCCTGGATGTGCCGTCCGACGGCGGCGCCTATGTCCACCGGCTGCCGGCGCACTTCGAGGCGCCCGCTGTCGATCCGCGAGATGTCCAGCAGCTCGGCGATGAGCCGGGTGACCCGGTCGGCGTCCGCGTCCACCGTCTCCAGCATCAGCCGTTTCTGGTCGTCGGTGAACCGTTCCCATTTGGCGAGCAGGGTGGCCGTGAACCCCTTGACGGAGGTGAGCGGCGAGCGCAGCTCGTGGGCGACGGTGGCGATCAGCTCGGCGTGACTGCGTTCGGTACGGCGCCGGGCCTCGGTGTCCCGCAGCGACACGACGACCCGGCGCACGGGGCCGGCCGGCTCGGCGCGCACGTAGCGGGCCGACACCATCACCTCCCGCCCGCCGGGCAGCAGGAGGTTGCGCTCGGGCTGGCCGACCCGGATGGCGAGGCCGCCGTAGGGATCGGTGAGCTGCCACCAGCGCCTGCCCTCCAGGTCCTCTAACGGCAGGGCCCTCTCCAGGCGCCGGCCGAGGGCGTCGGCGGGTGCGGTGGCGGTGATGCGGGCGGCGGCGGCGTTGAAGCAGACGACGATGCCGTGCTCGTCGGCGATCACCAGGCCGTCGGGCAGTTCGTCGGGGTCGATGCCGAGCCCGGTGAGGTCGCCGTGCCGGGGTGCGGGTACGCGGCCGGTGCCCCGGCCGCCCGGCGCGTTGCTGGTGCCGACACTCATCCCCTTACTCCACCTCTCAGACGGCGCAGCAGGCCCCCGGGCTGGTCACCCTACTAGCCCCTGGTGACGGAACGGCACCCTCCGGGGGCACGCTGTGCACGGGCCGATGCGTAGAGACATACGGCGGCGGCGGTGGCGAGGTTCAGGCTCTCGGCCTTCCCGTGGATCGGGACGCGCACGACGGCGTCCGCGAGCGCCCGGGTCTCCTCCGGGAGCCCCCACGCCTCGTTGCCGAACACCCACGCCGTCGGGCCGCCCATGGTGCCCTTGTCGAGCTCGTCGTCGAGGTCGTCGGTGCCCGCGCCGTCGGCGGCGAGGATCCGCACCCCGATGCCCTTGAGCCCGGCCACGGCCTGCTCGACGGGAACGCCGACGGCGACGGGGAGGTGGAAGTGCGAGCCGACCGAGGCGCGCACGGCCTTGGGGTTGTAGAGGTCGACGGACGCGTCGGTGAGGACGACGGCCTCGGCCCCGGCCGCGTCGGCGCACCGCAGCACGGTCCCGGCGTTGCCCGGGTCGCGGACGTTGGCGAGGACGGCGACGAGCCGGGGGCGGGCGGCGAGGACCTCCTCCAAGGAGGTGTCGAGGAACCGGCAGACCCCGACCAGGCCCTGGGGCGTCACCGTGGTGGAGATGTCGGCGATCACGTCCTCGGAGGCGAGGTGGATCCGGGCGCCGGCGGTTCTGGCCTCCCCCACGATGTCGGCGTACCGCTCGGCGGCCTCGACGGTCGCGAACAGTTCCACGAGCGTCGGTGCGTCCCCGGCCCGATGCCCGGCCGCCTCCCGGACGGCCTGCGGCCCCTCGGCGAGAAACAGCCGGTCCTTCCCCCGGAAGTTCCGCTTCGCGAGCCGCCGGGCAGCGGAGACACGCGCGGAACGGGGGGAGATCAGCTCGGGGGTGGCCATCGTGGCGGTCACTTTCGAAGAAACGCGACGGACGAGCGCCCCTTCAGGGGCGCGGAACTGTACATATATGCGGCTACCGCAGCGTGCGCGCGATCAGCCCGCACGAGCCCGCAGCCGAACGAATGCCGTGGACCAACAACAGGACCCGCAAGCTTTTCAGCCTGCGGGTCCTCACGTCGGCCGAAGCCAGCGCAGCGTCACGCCGCCTTGGGGGCGTTGACGTCCGACGGCAGCGCCTTCTGCGCCACCTCGACGAGCGCGGCGAACGCGTTCGTGTCGTTGACCGCCAGCTCGGCCAGGATCTTGCGGTCGACCTCGACGTTCGCGGCCTTCAGACCCTGGATGAAGCGGTTGTAGGTGATGCCGTTGGCGCGGGCAGCGGCGTTGATGCGCTGGATCCACAGCTGACGGAAGTCGCCCTTGCGCTTCTTGCGGTCGTTGTAGTTGTAGACCAGCGAGTGGGTGACCTGCTCCTTGGCCTTGCGGTACAGGCGCGAACGCTGACCGCGGTAGCCGGAGGCCGCCTCGAGGATCGCCCGGCGCTTCTTGTGGGCGTTGACTGCCCGCTTGACGCGTGCCACTTGTTAACTCCTTGTAGCGGGGCCGCGGTTGGACTCACGCGGCCCGGAAACGACTGGGTCCCGGTTGTGCTGACTCAGGGCGCGGCGAGGCGCCCACGTGTCACTTGCCGAGAAGCTTCTTGATCTTCGCGGTGTCACCCGGGGCCATCTCGGCGTTGCCGGTCAGGCGACGCGTCACGCGGGACGACTTGTGCTCGAGCAGGTGGCGCTTGCCGGCGCGCTCACGGAGCACCTTGCCGGAGCCGGTGACCTTGAAGCGCTTGCTGGCACCGCTGTGCGTCTTGTTCTTCGGCATAGCGCCGTTATCTCCTCGTCGGTGGCGCTCCGGTGCCCGGTCGCGAAAACCGGGCACTGTGGAACGTCGCTCTTGTATCGGTTACATCCTGGGACTCTCGCCCCCGGCTGCTGCCCTGGGGCGGGTGTACCCCGGGATCACGCCTCGGCGTGCTCCTCGGCCGGCGCCTCGACCTCGGCGTCGGCCTCAGCCTCGGCCTCGGCGGGGTTCTGCGACCGACCGGGGTTGGCCTTCGCGTCCGCCTTGCGGGCTTCCTGCGCCTGCCGGGCCTCGGCCATCGCCTCGGTCTTCTTCTTGTGCGGACCGAGAACCATGATCATGTTCCGGCCGTCCTGCTTCGGGTTCGACTCCACGAAACCGAGGTCCTGGACGTCCTCCGCGAGCCGCTGCAGCAGTCGGTAGCCCAGCTCGGGCCGGGACTGCTCGCGACCACGGAACATGATCGTGATCTTGACCTTGTCGCCCTGCTTGAGGAACCGGACGACGTGACCCTTTTTGGTGTCGTAGTCGTGCGGGTCGATCTTCGGCCGGAGCTTCATTTCCTTGATGACCGTGTGCGCCTGGTTCTTGCGCGCCTCACGGGCCTTCATGGCCGACTCGTACTTGAACTTGCCGTAGTCCATGAGCTTGCAGACCGGCGGGCGTGCGCTCGCCGCCACCTCGACCAGGTCGAGGTCGTACTCCTGGGCAAGCTCCAGGGCTTTGGCAAGCGGAACAATCCCGACCTGCTCGCCGCTGGGACCGACAAGTCGCACTTCGGGAACGCGAATCCGGTCGTTGATGCGGGGCTCGGTGCTGATGGATCCTCCTCGGTAGCACCACGCGACGGTCTGGCGGACAGCCGCGTAACGTCTGTGTCGTAAGACCTAACCGCACCGAAGCAGAAAAAATGCCCCGGACGATCACAGGCGGGACTCCTCGAACTACCGGAGACACCGCCGCGAGGATCGCGGGGCGCACTATCGGACGGAACGCCGTCGCCGTGAAACGGCGAAGCGACCGCCTGACCGGTGACCCGCCGCCCTGGGGGTGGTCGGGTGGGAGTTCGAAGCCTCCACTTGTGGGCCGGATCAGCTAGCCGTATGGCACATCTGTCCGGCCGGTCGTCACACCAGGCTAGCAGCCAATCGGAGAGAGGGCTAATTGGGGCGAGGCGGGCCCTGGTGAGCGCCGTTCGCGGCTGCGCCTATCGTGTGGGGCATGAGTGAGACGCCCCTTTCCGGCCCCGGCTCCGCCGAGCAGCCCGACTTCGACGAGATGACCCGCGACATCGCCGAGGTCCCCGCGGTCGAGGTGATCGTGACGGTCGCCGTCAACCTGATGAGCGCGGCCGCCGTGAAGCTCGGTCTGACCGAGGAGGGCGACAAGTACAAGGACCTCGACGAGGCCCGCAAGCTGGTCACCGCGCTGGCCGGACTGCTCGACGCGTCCGCGACCGAGATCAGCTCCTTCCACGCCGCCCCGCTGCGGGACGGCCTGAAGTCGCTCCAGCTGGCCTTCCGCGAGGCCTCGATCGTCCCCGACGACCCGGGCCAGGGCCCCGGCGAGAAGTACACCGGCCCGGTCTACGGCTAGGGCCTCCGCGGCACTGGCTCAGTCCCGTACGTACAGGGGCTCGCCCGGGGGCGTGGTCCCGGCCGGCAGGAGTGCCAGGTCGAGGCCGCGCACCAGGCGGGCCCGCAGCGTCTCGTCGGCGGCGAGCCGCTCGGCGACGGAGCGGGCGGCGGCCGCGGGCGGCACGGCCGGGTCGAGGACGAGGGCGAGGACGCCGTCCGCCTGCCCGGGGCCGAGGTGGGCGCGGAGCACGGCGGGCTCGGCGGCCACCGCCGTACGGACGGCCTCCAGCACCAGGGGGTCGGCGAGCGGATCGGCCGCCGTACGCCCCTCCGCGAGGGCCAGCAGCGCGGCGCCGGTCAGCTCGAACGGCACCGGTCCCGACAGGTCCAGCACCACTGTGTCCGCCTTCTCGTGTGCGGCGGCCTGCAGCGCCTGGTGCAGGGGTACGGCGACGGGCCGGGCCGCCGGGTCCCAGCGGGCCAGCGACCCGATGGAGGTGAAGGCGGGCAGGGCGGTGCGTTGGCCGGCCTTCAGGGTGGGCACCGCCATGTCGCTGGTCTTCTCGCGGCGCAGCCCGTTCTCGTCCTCCTCCACCTCGCCGAGCACGGCGACGACGGGAACCAGCAGCCGGGCGCCCTTCAGCGCCTCCAGGACGGGGCCCACCGCCGTACGGTCCTCGGCCCAGGCGGCCAGCGCGGCGGTCAGCCGGGGGTCGGCGGAACCGTCGTCGTCGGAGTAGCCGGAGTCGGGAATGTTCTTGTTCGCCACGGTCCCCGACCCTATCGGTGGGATGCTGCTGCGGTTGTGCGCCCCCCGAAACCAGGCCGACACCGCTTTCACACGAATCTCAGGATTCCCTGACCTTCCTCTAACGTCCGGCAAACGGCTCGCACAGTCCCCGCCCCGAGCATCGCGGGCATGGAGTCCCCCAGAGCCACTTCCGGTTCCCGTCGCGGCCGGCGCCGCGCCCGGCCACGGCGCCGGGCCCTTCTCGCCACCTCCCTCGCCGTGGTCGCCGTCCTCGGCGCGACCGCGGCGGGGACCGTGTACGTGAAGGCGCACGCCCGCGAAGGCACCGTATCCTCGGCTGCGTCGCCGTCGCCCTCCTCCTCGGCCTCGGCGCACGGGGAGGCGTCGGTGGAGCCTGTGACGGAGCCGGCCGTGGACCGGGAAGCGCTGCTGAGTTCGGCGATGGCGACGGTGAGCGTGCCGTCCGGTGCGCAGGTGTCGGCGGCGGTCCTCGACCTGGACTCCGGTGACGGCGCGGTCCATGGCGACGCGGCCTTCGACACCGCGAGCATCGTCAAGGTCGACATCCTGGCGACGCTGCTCCTGCAGGCGCAGGACGCGGGGCGACAGCTGACGGCGACGGAGCGGGCGTACGCCACGAAGATGATCGAGAACAGCGACAACACGTCGGCGTCCGAGCTGTGGGACACCATCGGCAAGGCGGAGGGGCTCGACGCCGCGAACAAGCGGTTCGGGCTGACCTCGACCGAGGGGGGCGAGGGGCCCCTGTGGGGGCTGACCCAGACCACGGCGGCGGACCAGCTCACCCTGCTGCGGCAGGTGTTCGGGGACGATTCGCAGCTGAGCGAGGCCTCGCGGGCATATGTCCAGGGACTGATGAAGACGGTCGAGTCGGACCAGCGGTGGGGGGTTTCCGCCGCGGCGGACGGTTCCGGGTTCGCGCTGAAGAACGGGTGGCTGGCGCGGAGCACGACGGGGCTGTGGGACGTCAACAGCATCGGGCGGGTGACGGTGGGCGGGACGGACTATCTGGTGGCCGTGCTGTCGAACGGGACCGTGAGCCAGGCGAAGGGGATCTCGCTGGTGGAGGCGGCTGCCAAGGCGGCGGTGAGGTCCTTCACCGGAGCTGGTCCGTCGGCGTCTGCTCCGGCTCCGCAGTAAGCGGGTCAGGGGGTTTCGAGGGATCGGCGGCGGTCTCGCCACAGGACCACCGCGGCCACCAGCAGGACCCCGCCCGTGCCGCCTGCCAGGGGGGCCGCCCAGTCGGTGGCGCTCGTCGTGTCCTTCTCGGCGTCGGGGCCGGGACCGAAGTACTTCTTCCCGTACGACGCCGCCGTCAGGTCCTCCGTCCTGAGGCTGCCCGCCGCCTTGATGGCGGCCGCCGGGTCGATCATGCCGAAACCGCGGGAGTCGTCCCGGCCGCCCGCCGGGGCGTCCCGGGCGGTGTCCTCCACGAGCTTCTTGACCTGAGCGGGCGTGAGCCCGGGGTGGGCGGCCTTGATCAGGGCCACGGCGCCCGAGACGAAGGCGGAGGCGGCGCTGGTGCCCCAGCCCTCGTAGTACTTGTGGTCCGGGTCCGCGATGACGATGTCGTCGCCGGGCGCGCTCACCGTGGCGTACCAGCGGCGGGTGGAGAAGGAGGCGCGGGTGCCGAACTTGTCCACGGCGGTGGCCGCGATGACACCCGGATAGGCCGCCGGGTACGAGATGTGGTCTCCCTTGTCGCCGCCGTTGCCGGCCGAGGCGACGACCACGACGTCCTTCTTCAGGGCGTACTGGATGGCCTCGTCCTCGCTGGGCTCGGGGTGCGCGGAGTCGGAGTCGTCGCCGAGGGACAGGTTGATGACGTCGGCGCCGTGGTCGGCGGCCCATCGGATGCCCTCGGCGAGGGCGTCGCCCCGGGTGGAGCGGGCCTTGCCGCGGGCGCTGTCGCCGTCTTCGAGGATCACCCGGACGGGCAGGATCCTGGCCTCGGGCGCCACGCCCATCACACCGTCGCCGTTGCCGACCCCGTGGCCGTGACCGGCGATGATCCCGGCCATGGCGGTGCCGTGCCGGGCCCAGTCGCGCTGGCCCTGCCGAGCACCGAAGCCGATCATGTCCTTGGCGGCCAGGACGTTGCCGACGAGGTCCGGATGGTCGGCCTCGACACCGGTGTCCAGGACGGCGACGGTGACGCCCCGGCCCTTGGTGGTCCTCCAGGCCTCGTCGAGGTGCAGGGCGGACAGGCCCCACTGCTGGGCGCGGATGCTGTCCGCGTACGCGGTCGTGGACGGCAGCAGGGCGAGCGAACCGGCGCACAGCAGGCTCAGCACGGCTCCGGTCGCGCGGCGCTTCATGAGGGCTTCTCCGTTGCCGGGCCTGCGATGTGCTGGCGCAGTCGCCGTTCGATGCGGTCGGCCAGGCCCTGGGCCTCGTTGCCGAGGCCGGCCTGGGCGGCGGCCGTGGTGGCACCGGACGCCTCGGCGTCGGCGGCGGGCTGCGGGGTGTCGACGGTACGGCCGTCGGCCCAGCCGGAGACGGCGTAGGCGACGACCGGGGAGTCGGTGAGCACGGAGACGGTCCAGGAGGCGCGCTGATGCGGGCCGAACCGCTCGGCCGCGGTGCCCTTCGCGGCGTACGGGAGGGGCATCAGGTCGGTACGGCGGTCCAGGCGCTCGTCATCGAAGCGTTTGGCCAGGGCGGTCATGGCGGCCGGGTCGGCCGTGGTGAAGAGCAGCCCGACGGTCGTCACGTAGCTCTGGGTGGCGTCGGTGTAGGTGGCGCGGATCAGGCGCCGGCAGCCGACGGGGGCGAGTACCTTGCGCAGCAGCGGGTCGAAGGCGTCGGCGCAGCCGGTGGCCGGGGCGACGGCGATCCGGGTCCAGGTGCGGTCGGCTCCGCCGGGGCCGGCGCCGGTGCCGAGCACGGTGGGCGGGAACAGTTCGTCGACGGGGACGTTGTGCCACAGGCCCGCGGCGGCGCTGAAGGTGCCGGCGGCGGTCACGTCACCGCCGTCGTCGACTATCCAGCTCCCGGTCACCGCGCCGCCGATGAGGCCGAGGCCGAGGACCAGGCAGGCGGCGGCAGCGGCGGTGCGGGGGGCCACGCGACCGATCAACGACAGCCCCCGCCCGCGCTCGTCGTACCCCTCGGGTTCACCGAACGTGACAACGGGCCGGTCCCTGCCGGGAGTTCCCATGGAGGCGCTCCAGGACATGGCGGGGTCCGGCATCGGGGCGAGCGGCGCGGCGGGGGTGCCGTGGGCCTCGACGGGGCCTCCCGAACCGGCGGTCGGCACCGGCGCCGGCATCGGGGGCACCGCCGGACGGGGCGGCGCACCGCCCGGCATGCCCGCCGCCGGACCCGACGGAGCATCGACAACCGCGGACCGCGCCGCTCGCGGCGCCGCAACGGACGAGGTGAATCCGGCAGCCCCGGAACCCCCACCACCCCGCGACCCACCACCGACCGCCGGGCCCCCAACGGGACGCGAGGCGCTCGCGGGGGCGGAGGAACCGTCGAAACGGGCAGCGCCCCCAGACGCCGGGCCGCCACCGGGACGCGACACACCACCGGCCGCCGAGCCCCCACCGGGACGCGGCACGTCACCGGACGGAGGGCCCCCGGCTGGACGCGAGGCGCTCGCGGGAGCCGGGGCGTCGCCGGGGCGGGAGGCACTCACGGACGTCGAAGCGCCACGGGGAGTCGGAGTACCGTCCGGGCGTGAGGGGGCGCCGACCGTCGGAGGGGCCGTCGGTCGGGGGGGAGGGGCAGGTGCCGGGGCGGAGCCGGAGGCCGGAGGGGTCGTCGGCCGCGCCGGGGCGCGCGCGGGACGCGACGCACCGCCGGCCGTCGGAGGCTCGGACGGGCGGGGCGGGGTGCCGGTCGTCGGGGACTGCGCCGTGCGCGGCGGCGGTGGGGCGGTCTTCGGGGGTGACGCGGGGCGAGGCGGGGCCGTGGGTACCGGGAACGTCCGCATGTGGGGGCTCCAGGCGCTGCCCGACACCGGCGCACCGAGGGTGGTCGGGAAGTCACTGCGGGGCCGCTCGACCCGCGCGGACCCGGTCGCCCTGGCGGAGCCGGAGCCTCCGGCCGCTTCACCCGACGACGGTCGCACGTCCCGCGGCGGCTCCGGTTCCGCGGCGGCACGGGCGGCACGCGACGAGCCGTCCGGCTCCGTCCCGGCCGCCGGACGCCGCGACGGCGGCGCCCCGTAGGACAACCGGAACGGCGCACCCCGCCCGGCGGACCCGGACCGCACGCCCCTCCCGGCATCCCACCCGGCCGACTCCCGCCCCGAGGGCTCCGCCGACACACCTCGCCCGTCGACGCGCCGATCTGAAGGCCCCGCAGGCGCACCTCGCCCATCGGCACCCCGCCACGAAGGCCCCGCAGGCGCACCTCGGCCATCGGCCCCTTGCCCGGAAGGATCCGTCGGCGTACCTCGGCCGTCGGCGTCCCGTCCCGAAGATTCCGTCGGCGTACCTCGGCCGTCGGCGTCCCGTCCCGGAGGCTTCCGCGGTGTGCTCCGGTCGTCGTCCGTGCGGGGTGGCGGGGTGTCGGGGAAACGGGCCGAGGGAGGCGGGGGCGGGAGGGGGGTGGGGCGGGGCGGACGAAGGTTGGGGTAGCGGGGGCGGGTGATGCGTTCGGTGCGGGCCGAACCGTCGGCCGACCGGCCCCCCGTGCCCTGCTCGCCCTGCCCCACCGCACCCCCCCGACTCGTCCGGTCGTCACGACTCTGCTGTCCACCGGGCCGACCCGGCAGCTGGTCCTGCCCGGTCTCCCCGGTCCCGCCGGTGAATACGTCGGACCGGCGCGACCCATTCATCCGGTCGGGGCGCTCGAAGAAACCCGGCCCGTCACCCCGCCCCCGGTCACCTTCGGCGGTGGGTGCCGGCTCCTCGGACGAAGGGCGTCCTGGGATCGGGGCGTGCTGCGCTTCCCCGCTCATGCGCCCCCCGTTTCCTCGTGCCCGGGCCAACTCCTCGTACGGGCCGTCTCGCTCTCGGCGCGGAGAGTCCGCCCCGGGCACACATACCCCTGCCCGCGGATCCGCATCCCGGCGCGGGTCGGGCGACCAGGCCGGTTCCGCCGTACGTGCGCGTCACTCTACGGGTTGTACGAGCGCGAACGGGAACCAGTCCACGCCCCCGGGGCATCTGCCCGGATCGTCCCCCTACCCTGCGGTAATCCTGTCTGGCAGGCTTCGTTCATGACTGCGCGCGCCGCCGACCGGGCCCGTTACGACCGGGCCACCGCCCACCTCGACGCCCCTCTCGCGATCGTCGACCTGGAAGCCTTCGATGCCAACGCGGACGACATCCTGCGCCGGGCCGGCGGCAAGCCGGTACGGGTGGCGAGCAAGTCCGTGCGCTGCCGCCACCTGCTGGAACGGGTGCTGGCCAAGGACGGGTTCGCCGGGATCATGTCCTTCACACTCGCGGAGTCCCTGTGGCTCGCGAGGTCCGGCTTCGACGACGTCCTCCTCGCCTACCCGTCCGCCGACCGGACCGGGTTCGCCGAGCTGGCCGCCGACCCCAAGCTCGCCGCCGCCGTGACGGTGATGATCGACGACACCGCCCATCTCGACCTGATCGACGCGGCCCGCGACGGCGGCACCGAAGTCGTGCGGGTCTGCCTGGAGTTGGACACCTCGCTGAAGCTGCTGGGCGGCCGGGTGCGGATCGGGGCCCGCCGCTCGCCGCTGCACTCCCCCGCCCAGCTCGCCGACCTCGCACGGGCCGTGGCCCGCAGGCCGGGCTTCAGGCTGGTCGGGATCATGGGGTACGAGGGGCACATCGCCGGGGTCGGCGACTCCGTCGCCGGCCGGCCGCTGCGCTCCCGCGCGGTGCGGCTGATGCAGGCCACCGCCCGCCGCGAGCTGGCGGAGCGGCGCGCCGCGGTGGTGCGGGCAGTCCGGGCCGTCGCCCCTGACCTGGAGTTCGTCAACGGCGGCGGCACGGGCAGCGTGCAGACCACGGCGGCGGAGGAGGCGGTCACCGAGATCGCGGCGGGCTCCGGCCTGTACGTGCCGCGCCTCTTCGACAACTACACGTCGTTCACCGGCCGCCCCGCCGCGCTGTTCGCCATGCCGGTGGTGCGGCGGCCCGGGGTCGGCGTGGTCACCGTGCTCGGCGGCGGCTACCCGGCCTCGGGCGTCGCCGGCCGTGACCGCCTCCCGGTGCCGTACCTGCCGGAGGGACTGTCGTACGACCCGCAGGAGGGCCCCGGCGAGGTGCAGACCCCGTTGCTGGGCGCCGCGGCGGACGATCTCCTGATCGGCGACAAGGTGTGGTTCCGGCACGCCAAGGCGGGCGAGCTGTGCGAGCGGTTCGCCGAGTTGCAGCTGGTCGAGGGCGACCGGGTGACGGCGACCGTACCGACGTACCGGGGCGAGGGTCACACCTTCCTCTGACCCCGGGGCCGGGCGGGCGGCGCCCGGCCCGGCCCCCGGACGTCTAGAGGGGCGTGACGTACGCCCCGGAGATCCCGCCGTCCACCAGGAAGTCGCTGGCGTTGACGAAGGAGGAGTCGTCGCTGGCCAGGAAGGCGACGGCGGCGGCGATCTCCTCGGCCTCGGCGAACCGGCCCACGGGGATGTGCACCAGTCGGCGGGCGGCCCGCTCGGGGTCCTTGGCGAACAGCTCCTGGAGCAGCGGGGTGTTGACCGGCCCGGGGCACAGGGCGTTGACGCGGATGCCCTCGCGGGCGAACTGCACGCCCAGTTCACGGGACATGGCCAGCACCCCGCCCTTGGAGGCGGTGTACGAGATCTGCGAGGTGGCCGCGCCCATCCGGGCCACGAAGGACGCCGTGTTGATGATGGAGCCCCTGCCCTGCCGCCGCATGTAGGGGATGGCCGCCTTGCAGCAGAGGTAGACGGAGGTGAGGTTGACCTCCTGGACGCGCTTCCAGGCCTCCAGCCCGGTCTCCAGGATGGAGTCGTCGTCGGGCGGTGAGATACCGGCGTTGTTGAAGGCGACGTCGACGCTGCCGTAGGTCTCGTAGGCCGTCCGGAACAGGGCCTCGACCTGTTCCGGGTCGGTGACGTCGACCTTCACGAAGGTCCCGCCGACCTCCTCGGCCGCGGCCCTGCCGCGGGTCTCGTCGACGTCGCCGCAGACGACGTGGGCGCCCTCGGAGGCCAGCCGCCGGGCGGTGGCGAGGCCGATGCCGCTGCCGGCCCCGGTGATGACGGCGGTTCGGCCGACGAGCCGGCGGCAGACGATCTCTTCGGTGGATGCGGTCACTGTGCGGGGCCCTCCGTGCTGATGAAGACGTTCTTGGTCTCGGTGAAGGCGGTGAGCGCGTCCGGGCCGAGTTCGCGGCCGATCCCCGACTGCTTGAAGCCGCCGAAGGGGGTCCAGTAGCGGACGCTGGAGTGGGAGTTGACGGACAGGTTGCCGGCCTTGACGGCCCCCGAGACGCGCAGCGCCCGCCCCACGTCCCGGGTCCAGACGGAGCCGGAGAGGCCGTACTCGGTGTCGTTGGCGAGCCGGATCGCGTCGGCCTCGTCCTCGAACGGGATGACGACGGCGACCGGTCCGAAGACCTCCTCGACGGCGACGCGCGCGTGCGGGTCGACGCCGGTGAGGACGGTGGGCGGGAACCAGAAGCCGGGGCCGTCGGGAGCCTTGCCCCGGATGCCCGGCGCGTCCGCGTCCACGTACGAACGGACGCGTTCCAGCTGGGACTTGGAGATCAGCGGGCCCATGTCGGTCTTCTCGTCCGCCGGGTCGCCCACGGTGACGGACTCGATCGCGGGGGCGAGCAGCGCCAGGAAGCGGTCGTGGACGGACCGTTGGACGAGGATGCGGGTGCGGGCGCAGCAGTCCTGCCCGGAGTTGTCCAGGAAGGACATCGGCGCGGCGGCCGCGGCGGCCTCGATGTCGGCGTCCGCGAAGACGATGTTGGGGCTCTTGCCGCCGAGTTCGAGGGTGACGCGCTTCACCTGGTCGGCGCAGAGCGCCATGATGCGCCTGCCGACCCGGGTGGAACCGGTGAACACGACCTTGGCGACGCCGGGGTGGCGGACCAGGGCCTCGCCCGCGATGTCGCCGCGGCCGGGGAGCACCTGGAAGAGGCCTTCCGGGAGCCCTGCCGCCAGGGCGAGTTCGGCGAGGCGGAGAGCGGTGAGCGGGGTGGTCTCGGCGGGCTTGAGAAGCACCGCGTTGCCGGCGGCGAGGGCCGGGGCGGTGCCCCAGGCCGCGATGGGCATGGGGAAGTTCCAGGGGGCGATGACGCCGACGACCCCGAGGGGTTCGAGCAGCGTGACGTCGAGACCGCCGGCGACCGGGATCTGGCGTCCGGTCAGCCGCTCCACTCCCCCGGCCGCGTAGTCGAGCAGGTCACGGACGTTGCCGGCCTCCCAGCGGGCGTTGCCGAGGGTGTGGCCGGCCTGCCGGACCTCCAGCCGGGCCAGTTCCTCGCGGTGTTCGTCCACCACGGCGGCGAACCGGCGCAGCAGCCGGGCCCGTTCGCCGGGCGCGAGCGCGGCCCAGCGCTCCTGGGCCCGCGCGGCCCGCCGCACGGCGGTGTCGATGTCCTGCGCCGCGGCTCCCGGGACGGTCGCGATCACCTCCTCCGTGGCCGGGTTGAGGACGTCGAGTTCGTACTGTTGCGACAAGGGGTGCCTCACATGCGTTCGAAGGAGCGGCGCAGCTCCCAGTCGGTCACCGCGGCGTCGAAGGCCGCCAGCTCGACGCGGGCCATGTTGCGGTAGTGCGCGACGACCTCGTCGCCGAAGGCGGCCTTGGCGACGGGGCTGTTCTCCCAGAGCTCGGCGGCCTCGCGGAGGGTGGTGGGGACGTGGGCGAAGTCGGCGGCGTAGGCGTTGCCGGGGCAGGGGTCGGGGAGCTCGAGTTTCTGCTCGATGCCGTGGAGCCCGGCCGCGACCAGTCCCGCGACGGCGAGGTACGGGTTGACGTCGCCGCCGGGCAGCCGGTTCTCGAAGCGCAGCGAGCGGCCGTGGCCGACGACTCTGAGCGCGCAGGTGCGGTTGTCGTGGCCCCAGGCGACCGCCGTCGGGGCGAAGGAGCCCGGCTGGAACCGCTTGTAGCTGTTGATGTTCGGGGCGTAGAGGAGCGAGAAGTCTCGGAGGGCGGCGAGCTGTCCGGCGAGGAAGTGCCGCATCACGTCGGACATGCCGTCGCCGTCGGCGAACACGTTGCGGCCGTCCGCGTCGGTCAGTGACAGGTGGATGTGGCAGGAGTTGCCCTCGCGCTCGTTGTACTTGGCCATGAAGGTGAGGGAGACGCCCTCCTGGGCTGCGATCTCCTTGGCGCCGGTCTTGTAGACGGCGTGCTGGTCGCAGGTGACCAGGGCCTCGTCGTAGCGGAAGGCGATCTCGTGCTGGCCGGGGTTGCACTCGCCCTTCGCGGACTCGACGGTCAGCCCCGCGCCGGCCATCTCGTTGCGGATGCGGCGCAGGAGCGGCTCGATCCGCCCGGTCCCCAGCACCGAGTAGTCGATGTTGTACTGGTTGGCCGGGGTCAGCCCGCGGTAGTTCGCGTCCCAGGCCGCCTCGTAGGTGTCCTTGAACACGATGAACTCCAGCTCCGTACCGACCTGTGCGGTGTAGCCGAGCTCGGCGAGTCGCTCCAGCTGGCGACGGAGGATCTGGCGGGGCGCGGCGACGACCGGGGAGCCGTCGTTCCAGGCGAGGTCGGCGACGAGCAGCGCGGTACCCGCGTTCCAGGGCACGCGGCGGAGGGTGGCGAGGTCGGGGTGCATGGCGAAGTCGCCGTAGCCGCGGTCCCAGGAGGACATGGCGTAGCCGTCCACCGTGTTCATCTCGGTGTCGACGGCGAGCAGGTAGTTGCAGCCCTCGGTGCCGTGGCGGAGGACCTCGTCGAGGAAGAACCGGGCGGCGAACCGCTTTCCCTGCAGTCGCCCTTGCATATCGGGGAAGGCCAGGACGACAGTGTCGATCTCACCGCCCGCGACGAGGGTGTGCAGTTCCTCGACGCTCAGCGGGGGTGTGCGGTCTGCCACGGGGGAGCTCCTTCGGCGTCTGTCACGACGGTGCTGCACTGCTGCGGGCGGTCCGGGAGCTCTAAGGTATGGGTGACAACCATTGCTTGGGAAGGGGGTACGGCCCTATGTCGCCGGACGCGGACGGCACCCTCGACGACCCGTTGACCCCGGTGCTGCGGCCGGTGCGGGCCGGCAACGGCTTCGAGGAGGCGCTGGAGCAGATCCTCCAGGTCGTCCGCCTCGGACTGGTTCCGGGCGGTGAACGGCTGCCCGCCGAGCGGGAGCTGGCGGAGCGCCTCGGCATCAGCCGGGTGACGCTGCGCGAGGTGCTGAAGGTGCTTCAGGACCAGGGTCTGGTGGAGTCCCGGCGCGGGCGGTACGGCGGCACGTTCGTGCTGCCGCGGGCGGACGCGGGCGGCGAGGACGAACTGCGGCGGCGGGTCGCCGAGGTCGACATCGAGGACGTGCTGCGGTTCCGCGAGGTGCTCGAGGTGGGGGCGGCCGGGCTGTGCGCGTCGCACGGCCTGCCCCCCGACCATGCGCACCGCCTCCGCGAGGCCCTGGCCCGCACCCATGAGGCACCCCTCGCGGACTACCGCCGCCTGGACACGCTGCTGCACCTGACGATCGCCGAGCTGTGCGGCTCACCCTCGCTCACCGCCCAGTACGCGGCGGTACGGGCGGCGGTGAACGACCTGCTGGACTGCATCCCGCTGCTGGTTCGCAACCTGGAGCACTCGCAGCGCCAGCACGTCGCGCTGGTGGAGGCGGTGCTGGACGGGGACGCCGAAGGTGCCCGGGAGATGATGCGGGAACACTGCGCGGGAACGGCGGCGCTGCTGCGGGGGTTCCTGGCGTAAGGCCCGACCGGCATGTCATAAAGGGGTGCACATAAAGGTGCGAGCGCATACCTTTACGACTCGGGAGGGGCCCATGTCCGGACGGCCACTGATCGGCGTGAGCACATATCTGGAGGCCGCCACGCGCTGGGGAGTCTGGGAGCTGGAGGCGGCCCTGCTGCCGGCCGGCTATCCGCGCCTGGTGCAGCGGGCGGGCGGCCTGGCGGCGATGCTGCCCCCGGACGCCCCCGAGCACGCGGCGGCGACGGTGGCCCGGCTGGACGGCCTGGTGATCGCGGGCGGCCCGGACGTCGAGCCGGTCCGCTACGGTGCCGAGCCCGGCCCCCACACCGGCCGCCCGGACCGCCCCCGGGACGCCTGGGAACTGGCCCTGATCGACGCGGCCCTGACGGCGCGGATCCCGCTCCTCGGGATCTGCCGGGGCATGCAGCTCCTGAACGTCGCCCTGGGCGGCACCCTCGTCCAGCACATCGACGGCCACGCGGAGACTCCCGGCGTCTTCGGCCGGCACCCGGTCAAACCGGTCCCGGGCACGCTGTACGCCGCGGCGGTCCCGGAGGAGACCTCGGTCCCCACCTTCCACCACCAGGCGGTGGACCGCCTCGGGGCGGGGCTCGTGGCCTCGGCCCATGCGACGGACGACGGCACGACCGAGGCGATCGAGCTGCCCGCCGGGCGGGGCTGGGTCCTCGGGGTGCAGTGGCATCCGGAGATGGGTGAGGACCTGCGGGTGATGCGGGCGCTGGTCACAGCCGCGTCCTGAGCCAGCTCAGCGCCGCGTCGCCCTGCGCGCGCTGGAAGGAGCGCAGGGTGGGCAGACCGGGCGGCGCGGGCCGTACCGAGTGCTCCAGGAAGTAGCCGGTCAGCGCGGCGAGGGCGGCGGTGACCCGGTCGGGGTCCGCGTCCCGGCCGAGCGGATGCGCCGCGAAGACCCGCTCCGGGTCCGGGCCGCCCTGGGCCCGCACGCACGGCAGCATCACGAGGAGGTCGAACCAGGGGGCGGCTCGCACGGCGTGCGGCCAGTCGACGAAGACGACCCCTCCGTCGGCGGTGAGCAGCATGTTGTCGGCGCGCAGGTCGCCGTGGGCGAGGGTGTCGCCGGTGACCGACCCGGGCCAGGGGGCGGCGGTTGCGGCCAGTTCCGCGAGATGGGAGACGGTCCAGTCGTCCAGCCGGTCGGCGGCTACCCCGGGCCCCTCGATCAGCCTGCGCCAGCCGTCGAAGGCGTCCGCGAGGTGCTCCGCGGCGGGTGGCGCGTCGACCGGGGAAGGGGTGAGGGCACGGCCCAGGGCGGCCACCGCGTCCAGGACCCGGCGGAGTTCCTCCGGGCGCCAGGGGACGTGCGGCTGGCACCCGTCGACCTCCTCGAAGACGAGGGCGACCCAGGTGCCGTCGTCGTAGCTGCCGAGCAGTCGCGGCGCGGGCACGGCGGCGGGCAGGGCGGCGGCGTTACGGGCCTCAGCGCGGTGGAGGGCGGGGCTGTCCGGATTGGTGTCGGCGCCGACCGCCTTGACGAAGGCGGCGCGGTGGGCGGCGGTCCGGATTCTGGCGGCGACACCCGGGGAGAAGCCCCCGGCCTGGGTGACCGCCTGGGTCACGGGGGCGCCGCCGAGGAGGTCGGCGACGGCGTCCCGGACCCGGGCGGGGAGCGCTTCCCAGGGGATGCGGGTGCCTTCGGCGGGTGGGGCGGTGGGGGTGGCCATGGACGGATGGTGACCGTCGCGGCCGGGCCGCCGCCACGGCTTTTCCGCGGCGGGTGCCGAACCGGCGCAGGTCACCCTCGGGTGAGGGAGAGCAGTTCTCGCGCGGGGCCCGTCGGGCGATGCCCCGTCGGCCACACCGCACGCAGGTCGCGCCGCAACGCCACCCCCTCCACCGGGATGCCCAGCAGCCGCCGCATAGCCAGTTCCTCGCCCACCGCGAGTTCGCTCAGGACCGCGGGTCCCGCGCCGCCGACCGCCGACGCCTTCACCGCCGTCGTCGAGGACAGCTCGATCAGCGGGCGGGCCAGGCCGCCCAGGGCCGCGTCGAGGACCTGCCGGGTGCCGGAACCGCGTTCGCGCAGGATCAGCGGGGTCGCCGCCAGTTCCGCCGCGGCCAGCGGGCGCCGGCGGCGGGCCCAGGGATGGGCGGGGGCGACCACGACGATCAGACGGTCGTGGGCTATCACCGTCGAGTCCAGCCCCTGCGGGACCGTCAGCCCCTCCACGAACCCCAGGTCCGCCTCGCCCGCGAGCAGCCGCTCCGCGACCGCCGCCGAGTTGCCCGCGAGCAGGGACACCGCCGTGTCGGGACGCTGGGCGCGCAGCGCGAGCAGCCAGCCCGGCAGCAGGTACTCGGCGATCGTCATGCTCGCCGCGACCCGCAGCCGTGAGTCCCGCCGGTCCCGCAGTGCCTGCGCCCCCGCGTCGAACGCCTCGGCCGCCTCCACCACCCGGCGCGCCCAGTCGGTCACCAACGCCCCCGCGTCCGTGAGCCGGGAGCCGCGCGGTGAGCGGTCGACGAGGGCCACGCCCAGCTGCCGTTCCATGGAGCGGATCCGGCTGCTGGCCGCGGGCTGGCTGATGCCGACCTCCCGCGCCGCCGCCCCGAGGCTGCCCAGCCGCGCCACCGCGAGCAGCAGTTCCAGCGCGCCGAGGTCCGGCACCCGGTGCGCCAGCGTGCCGCCGCCCCTCCGCTCCTCCGTCTCGCTCATAAGACCAGCTTATGTCCTCATAGGGAAACGGTCCCTGGTGGTGGGCCCAGGTCGGCGGGAGCGTGGTCCCATGGTCACCGCAGTCCGCCATCTGGGCCCCAACTGGTACGCCTCCGTGATGGGCACCGCCGCCCTCGCCGTCGGCGGCGGCACGCTCGCCACCGGCGGCACGCGTGCGCTCTTCGTCGGCATCTGGGCGCTGTCCCTGCTGCACCTGGTGGTCCTGCTGGCCGCCCGCGCCCTGCACTGGACCTGCCACACCGACCAGGCCCGCGCCCACCTCCGCGACCCTGCCACGGCCCCCTTCTACGGCTGCCTGTCCATGGCCCTGCTCGCGGTCGGCGGCGGTGCCCTCACCCTCGGCCGGGACTGGATCGGCGAGCCGGCCGCCGTCGTACTGGACTGCGTGCTGTTCGTCGCGGGTACGGCGGTCGGGCTCACGGCGGCCGTCGCCGTGCCGTACCTCATGGCCGTACGGCACCGGGTCGAACCGGGGCAGGCCTCCCCGGTGTGGCTGCTGCCACTGGTCGCGCCGATGGTGTCGGCGGCGCTGGGGCCCCGGCTGGTCCCCCACCTGCCGCCCGGACAGCCGCGCGCGACCCTGCTCTACGGCTGTTTCGCGCTGTTCGGGCTGAGTCTGCTGGCCACGCTGCTGATGCTGACCCTCGTCTTCGCCCGGTTGGTGACCGGTGGTCCGCTGCCCCTCGCGCTCACCCCGGCGCTCTTCCTGGTGCTGGGCCCGCTCGGGCAGTCGACCACCGCGGCGGGTGCCTTCGCGGACTTCGCGCCCGGGGTCGTACCGGCCCCCACCGCCACCGGTTTCGGCGTGCTCGCCGTGGTCTACGGCGTGCCCGTCATGGGGTTCGCGCTGCTGTGGCTGGCACTCGCCGTCACCCATCTGGTGCGGGCCCGGCGGCAGGGCATGCGGTTCGCCATGACGTGGTGGGCCTTCACCTTCCCGGTGGGCACGTGTGTCACCGGCGCTGCCGCCCAGGGCCGGCACACCGGGCTCGCCGCGTACGACTGCCTCGCGACGGGTCTGTACGGCGTCCTCGTCGCCGGCTGGCTCACGGCCGCCTGCGGCACCGTGCGCGGGCTGCTCAGCGGCGAGCTGCTCGCAGGGCCTCGCCCAGCACCCGTGGCGCCGTCGCCAGTGACGGGCCGTACCACGTCAGGTGCCGGCCGCTGACCAGCGCGCAGGGCAGCCCGCCGAACGCCTCCGGTCCGTCGTCGGCGGTGAAGCGGTAGGGCTCGTCGGGGAGGACGACCAGTTCCGGGGAGGTGCCGATCAGGTCCGGGACCGGGACGCGGGGGTACCGCTCGGGGTGGTCCGCGAACAGGTTCCGTACGCCCAGCCGGGCCAGTACGTCACCGGCGAAGGTGTCCCGGCCGAGGACCATCCACGGGCGCCGCCAGATCGGTACGACCGCGGTCGCCCGGGCCGGTCCGGCGGGCGACGGCACGGCCCAGGCCGCCTCCGCCTCGTCCAGCCACCGGGGACGGTCGCTCACCCCGCACGCGGCCAGGACCCGGGACAGCTCCCCGAAAGCCTCCGGTACGTTCCGCACCTTGGTGACCAGCACCTCCACACCCGCGGTGCGCAGGGCGTCCAGGTCGGGCGCGCGGTTCTCCTCCTCGTTGGCGATCACCAGGTCGGGAGCGAGGGCCAGGACGCGGTCGAGGGCTGGGTTCTTGGTGCCGCCGACACGGGGGACGTCGAGGTCGGCCGGGTGGGTGCACCAGTCGGTGGCGCCGACGAGCACCCGGCGGTCGGTCTCGGCGATCGCCTCGGTGAGGGAGGGGACCAGGGAGACCGTTCGGGGAGCTTCAGCGGGAGCGATCCTGGACCGCCTCGATGTGTTCCGCCACCGCGACGACGACGACCCTGGTGTCGGGGACCGTGGCGCGCCACCGGTGGCGGACCCCGCCGGTGAGGTAGAGGGTGTCGCCGCGGCCGAGGCGGTAGGCGCGGCCCTCGGCCTCGATCTCCACCGCGCCGTCCGCGACGTACATCAACTCGTCGTTGCGGTGCTGGAATTCACGGCCGGCGTCGTGATCGCCGGTGAACTCCGAGGCGTGCAGCTGATGATGGCCGCGGACCAGGGAACGCACCCTGGGCGCGAAGTCGGGCTCGGCGGCGTCGGAGCGTACGAGGTCCACACTGCACGCCGGGTCGGCCGCGGCGAGGAGTTCGACGGCCGTGGTGCGCAGGGCGTCGGCGACCTTCTCCAGGGAGGTGCGACTGGGCCGGGCCCTGTCGTTCTCGATCTGGCTCAGGAAGGGCACCGACAGGCCGCTGCGCTCGGCCACCACGGCGAGGGTGAGCTCCAGCGCGCGGCGGCGCCGCCGGACTGCCGCGCCCACCCGCACGGGCTGCTGGTCCTTGTGGTCGCCCATCGCTCCGGCTCCCTCCTTCGCTCGTCGTCCGTCTTTCGGATCCTGCGGCTTCGGCCGGCCCCTCCTGAGGGGTTCTCTGCACCCTACGCATGTTCGGCAAACCGTTTCAGGCGGGCGTCACATCCCTGTCACGTCCGGTCGGTACGACCCTCACGGTTCACGCCAGTGCGCGCGGTCCCCCGGCGCGCCGGGCGGGGACCACCCCGGCGGGACGAAGACGCCGACCAGGACGGCCGAGCGCCCGTCTGGGCCGGCGACCGGGCACGGCCGGACGGCCGCCGAAGGGCCCGCCGCGGCCGGTGGCGCGCGGGCCGGACGGCCGACACGGCCGAGGAGACGCCCCTGAAGTTCAATGCGGGAGCGGTCGACGATGTTCCCGGCGTCGGGGGCGCCCGCCGAGGCCTGGGCAGTGCTGTAGCGCTGTGTGGTTGGCCGGATCCTTTTCGTAGGCGCGGGCCCGGGCCGGTCGGCGCGCCCCGACGGTGTCGGTGGTGTGCGGCATGATGCGTGGCGTGACCGCACGACTGATGCTTCTCGACACCGCCTCGCTGTACTTCCGCGCCTACTTCGGCGTCCCGGACTCCGTGAAGGCGCCGGACGGCACCCCGGTGAACGCCGTGCGCGGGCTGCTGGACTTCATCGACCGGCTGGTCAGGGACCACCGGCCGGACCTGCTCGTGGCCTGCATGGACGCCGACTGGCGACCGCAGTGGCGGGTGGACCTGATCCCCTCCTACAAGGCGCACCGGGTCGCCGAGGAACACGAGTCCGGTCCGGACGAGGAAGAGGTACCGGACACCCTCTCCCCTCAGGTGCCGGTCATCGAGGAGGTGCTGGACGCCCTCGGCATCGCCCGGGTCGGTGTCGCCGGCTACGAGGCGGACGACGTGATCGGCACGTTCACCGCGCGCGCCGACGGCCCGGTCGATATCGTCACCGGCGACCGCGACCTCTACCAGCTGGTGGACGACGAGCGCGGCGTGCGGGTGCTGTACCCGCTCAAGGGCGTCGGCACCCTGCAGACCACCGACGAGGCGTGGCTGCGCGAGAAGTACGGGGTGGACGGACAGAGGTACGCGGATCTGGCGCTGCTGCGCGGCGACCCGAGCGACGGCCTGCCGGGTGTGCCCGGCATCGGCGAGAAGACCGCCGCCAAGCTGCTCGCCGAGTTCGGCGACCTGGCCGGGATCATGGCGGCGGTCGACGACCCGAAGGCGAAGCTCACGCCGTCGCAGCGCAAGCGGCTGGACGAGGCGCGGCCCTATGTCGCGGTGGCACCGAAGGTGGTCCGGGTCGCCGGTGACGTACCGCTGCCGGAGGTCGACACGACACTGCCGAAGGCCCCGCGCGACCCGGAGCAGCTGAACACCCTGGCGGCCCGCTGGGGTCTGGGCGGTTCGTTGAATCGCCTGCTGACGACGCTGGAAGCGTGAGGCGGAGCATTTTCCCGGCAAAACACCGGTAAAACAGGCTCAGCAAGTGTTCATGGAAGAGGCGGCAACCAGGAAAGAGGTGCTAACTTAGGTAACCCTAACCATTGGACCAGGAGGCCGGCCATGGCAGAGCGCCCGGGACGTAAGCCGCGTAAGCCGCAATCCGCCCAGGTCGTGCGTACCGAACGACTGACCCCGCACATGCAGCGCGTGGTCCTCGGCGGCGACGGACTGGCCGGCTTCGCCGCGGACACCTGCACCGACCACTACGTGAAACTCCTCTTCGGACCGGAGGGCGTCACCTACCCGGACCCCTTCGACCTGGAGCAGATCCGCGCGGAGTACCCGCGGGAGCACTGGCCGGTGACCCGGACCTACACGGTGCGCTCCTGGAACCCCGAGCTGCGGGAACTGACCCTGGACTTCGTCGTGCACGGCGACGAGGGCCTGGCCGGGCCGTGGGCCTGCCGGGTACAGCCCGGCGAGACCGTGCACTTCATGGGCCCCGGCGGCGCCTACTCCCCCGCCGCGGACGCCGACTGGCATCTGCTGGCCGGCGACGAGAGCGCACTGCCCGCGATCGCCCGCTCCCTCGAGTCCCTGCCCACCGGCGCCCGCGCCTTCGCCTTCATCGAGGTGTCCGGGCCCGAGGAGGAGCAGAAGATCGACTCCGACGTGGAGGTCGTCTGGCTGCACCGGGGCGAGCGGCGGGTCGGTGAGGCCCTGGTCGCGGCCGTCCGGGCCCTGGAGTTCCCGGAGGGCCGGGTGCACGCCTTCGTCCACGGCGAGGCGAGCTTCGTGAAGGAACTGCGGGCCCTGCTGAGGGTCGAGCGCCAGATCCCGCGCGACGACCTGTCGATCTCCGGCTACTGGCGCCTTGGCCACAACGAGGACGGCTGGCAGGCCTCCAAGCGTGACTGGAACGCCCGTATCGAGGCGGAGCAGGAGGGCGGCGCCGCCGCGGCCTGAGCAGCCCCGGGCCGTGGCCCGAGAAGCCCCGGGCCCGGGCAGAGGAAGCGGAACGTCCTGATCGACCGCCGCACCGCCGCGGCCGCGAGCGCCGGCAGCGCCCCGACCGTCGCCATCGCCCAGTCGAGCGGGTTGAAGTCGGCCATGTGCCGCGTCCAGCCGGGCACCTGGGACGGCGCCATGAACCGCGCACCAGGACCGCGATGCCCGCGACCCGCCCGGGTAGTCGGCGTTCATCAGCGCGGCCCGCATGGTGGGGCCGAGCGCGTCAGCTCCACCAGGAAGCCGCACACCCACCCGGCCTCCGCCTCCACCATGCGCAACTGGTCGAGGACTTACAGCCGCTCCTCCAGCAGCCGGGCCACCTCGGCGGGCACGGCGGCCAGGCGGTCGCCCTGCCGCTCCACGTCCGTCACCTCGTTGCGGATCCCGGCGGCCATCGGCACTCACCCATACACGCGATGTATCGCGTTCGGGCGCCCGCCGTAAGAGCGTGAGGACTTGGGCCCGCTCCGGACACGCCGGCGTGACGCGGTCGAAACAGCTGGTCCCTAATTTCTGTCGCTCGACAGGAAGTCCGCCTGACAGGCAGGTACCGCCGTGACGACGACCGACGACCGCTCGCTGAAAACGACCGCCGACCACTCCCTGGAGGAGTTCGGCTACCGCCAGGAGCTGCACCGCAGCCTCGGCAGGTACGCCTCCTTCGCCGCCGGGTTCTCCTTCATCTCCGTACTGACGACCGTCTTCCAGTTCTTCGCCTTCGGGTACGCCTTCGGCGGCCCGGTCTTCTTCTGGGCCTGGCCCGCCGTGCTGGTCGGCCAGCTGCTGGTGGCCGCCTGCTTCGCCGAGCTCGCCGGGCGCTATCCCCTCTCGGGTGCGATCTACCAGTGGTCCTCACGTCTGTCGAACCCGTCCTTCGGCTGGTTCGCGGGCTGGATCATGGTGATAGGGCAGATCGTGGTGGTCGCGGCGGCCGCGCTCGCCCTGCAGATGGTGCTGCCCGCGCTCTGGTCCGGCTTCCAGCTGATCGGCACCGACTCCACGCCGACCTCGCCCGACGGCGCCGCCAACGCGGCCGTCCTGGGCGTCGTCCTGCTGGTGCTGACCACCCTGGTGAACATCCTGGACAACCGGGTGATGTCCGTGATCAACCGGGTCGGGGTGACCGCCGAGATCATCGGCGCGGTGCTGATCGTCGTACTGCTGCTCACCCATTCCAGGCGCGCCCCCGGCATCACCTTCCACACCGGGACGGCCGCCGAGGGCGGTCTGCTCGGCGCGTTGCTGGTCGGTTCGTTCACGGCCGCGTACGTGATGATCGGGTTCGACAGCGCCGGTGAGATGAGCGAGGAGACGCACCAGCCGCGGCGGACGGCGCCGCGGACGATCCTCACCGCGTTGTCCGCCGCGGGCCTGCTCGGCGGCCTGGTCATCCTCGGCGGCCTGCTGGCCGCGCCCAGCCTGACCGACGGGCACCTGGGCGTCGACGGGCTGAGCTACGTCCTCACCAGCAGCCTCGGGGACGGTGTCGGGCGGGTGCTGCTGGCCGACGTGGTGGTGGCGATCGCGGTGGCGACGCTGGCGATCCAGACCGCGGCCTCCCGGATGCTGTTCTCCATGGCACGGGACGGGCAGCTCCCGTTCGCCTCACGGCTGGCCCGGGTGAATCCCCGTACCGGCATGCCGGGTGCGCCGGCCGTGGTGGTGGGGGTGCTGGCCGCCGTACTGCTCCTGCTCAACTTCGCCTCCCCGGACGCGTTCCTCGCGATCGGGACGACGTGCATCGTGCTGCTGTACCTCGCGTACGCGATGGTCACCGGACCGCTGCTGGTGCGGCGACTGCGCGGGGAGTTCCGGGCCGAGGGGGCGGACGAGACCGGGGCGCCGTTGTTCTCACTGGGACGGTGGGGGGTGCCGGTGAACGCGGTGGCGCTGCTGTGGGGCCTGGTGATGGCGGTGAACCTGGCGTGGCCCCGGGGTGCGGTGTACGACCCGGCCGGGGGTCACTGGTACTTCCGGTGGTTCACCGTGCTGTTCCTGACCGGGACCGTGGTGGTGGGCGGTGCCTGGCGGCTTGTGCGGGCGGAGTCGCGACGTGCGGTCGCCGCCACCCGTACCCTTGCTGCAAATGAGACGTAAGACCTCTGCCCCGCCTTCGCCTCTTCCCCAGCGGCAAGGGGTGGACGCCGTCCGGGTGCGGTTGCCGTTGTCCGAGGAGTGGGCCACGGTCGGTGACTACCTGATCGAACGCCTCTCCGGAGCCGCCCCCGGCGTCGTCGCCGACATGCTGGAGTCGGGGCTGGTCGTGGGCGTCGACGGACGCCCCGTCGGCGCCCGATCCCCCTACACCCCCGGTCTCCACCTCTGGTTCCACCGCGACCTGCCGCCCGAGGTCCCGGTCCCCTTCGCCCTCGACGTCGTCCACCGCGACGAGCACCTCGTCGTCGTCGACAAACCGCACTTCCTCGCCACCACGCCCCGTGGCAGTCACGTCACCGAGACCGCGCTCGCCCGGCTGCGGCGGGAGCTGGACATTCCTGAGCTGGGTGCGGCCCATCGGCTGGACCGGCTCACCGCCGGGCTGGTGATGTTCGTCGTGCGGCCCGGGGAGCGGGGCGCGTACCAGTCGTTGTTCAGGGAGCGGCGGGTGCACAAGGAGTACGAGGCGATCGCGCCGTACGATCCCTCGCTGGCCCTGCCCCGGACCGTGCGGAGCCGGATCCTCAAGGACCGCGGGGTGCTCGCGGCCCGGGAGGTCGACGGGCCGGTCAATGCCGAGACCCTGGTGGAACTCATCGAGCACAGCGGCGAGTTGGGCCGGTACCGGCTCACCCCGCACACCGGGCAGACCCATCAGCTGCGGGTCCACATGAGCGCGTTGGGCGTGCCGATCCTCGGCGATCCGCTGTACCCGGTCGTCACCGGCCCCGTGCCGGCCGGTGACTTCCGGCGTCCGCTGCAACTGCTGGCGCGGAGGCTGGAGTTCACCGACCCGGTCACGGGGGTGGCGCATCGGCTGTGCAGCGCTCGGACGCTGGCCGCCTGGGAGTCGTACCGGGACTGGAACGGCCGCAAGGTCGTCTAGTGCCGCGGCAGGCAACGTCGGCCCGTGACGGAGCAGCGTCCGGTGCGTGCGCTGGTGGTCCCCGGCGGTGCGAAGATCCCTAGCGGCCCAGCCACCAACGGCGCAGCCGTGGCCAGATGCCGCGCGGTTCGGCCGCCGGCTCCGGCACACCCGAGGCAGGGGGCGCCACCGGCTCCGGGGCGATCGGCGCCATGGCCGGGCCCGGGGTCGAGGCCGGGGTCGGGGTCGGCCGGACGGTGCCGATCTGCCAGTCGGTGCGCTGCGGCGGCACGAGGGCCGGACTCGGCATGAGGGTGACGTCCTGCTTCGGCTTCGGGTCGAAGCGCACCGGCAGTTCCACCAGGTGCCGGGAGGCGATCGACGCCCGCCAGCGCAACTCCTCCTCGTCGCAGTCGAGCTGGATGTCGGAGAGGCGGGTCAGCAGCTGGTCGACCCCGACGTCGGCGATGGCACGGCCGATGTCCTGGCCGGGGCATTCGTGCGGGCCGCCACCGAAGGCGAGGTGGGAGCGGTTGCCCTGCATGTTGGCGCTGAGGTCGGGGCGGACGCGCGGGTCGACGTTGCCCGGCGCGGGCGCGTAGAGGAGTCCGTCGCCCTTGCGGATGCGCTGGCCGCCGAGTTCCGTGTCCTGCTTGGCGAAGTAGGCGAAGACCGTGCTGAAGGGGGGCTCGTCCCACAGGGACTGCTCGATCGCCTCGGGCACCGTCATCTGGCCGCCGTTGAGCTGGGCCCGGAAGCCGGGCTCGGTGAGGACCATGCGCAGCGCGTTGGCGAGGAGGTTGGCCGTGGTCTCGTAGGCGGCGATGAGGACGACCCGCAGGTGCTGGGCGACCTCGTCGTCGTTGAGCCGTGCCGGGTGGTTGATGAGGTGGCTGGTGAAGTCGTCCTCGGCGCGGGTCCGGCGGCGGGCGGTGAGCCGGGTCAGGCAGCCCATGACGTACTCGTTGCTGGCGATCGCCGTCTGGGTGCCCTTGAGCATGTCCCGGGCCGCCTCCACGATCCGGTCGTTGTACTCCTCGGGCATGCCGAGCAGTTCGCACATGACCGCCATCGGGAGGTGCTCGGAGTACTGGGAGACCAGCTCGGCGCGGCCGTTCTCGCAGAACTCGTTGACCAGCAGCTGGGTGTAGCGGCCGATGAGGCGGCGGATGCTGCGGTGGTCGATGGTGGTCATGGCGCCCTGGACCGCCGCCCGCAGGCGCAGGTGTTCGTCGCCCTCGGCGTGGGAGCAGATGGGCTGCCAGGCGATGTGCGGCATCAGGGGGTGGTCGGGCTTGACCATGCCTTCGCGCAGCGGGGTCCAGATGCGGCTGTCCCGGGTGAAGACGGCGGGGGTGCGGACCATCTGGAGGTTCTCGGTGAGTCCGAGGACCACCCAGACCGGTACGTCGTCGTGGAGGAGCACGGGTGCCACCGCACCGTGTTCCTGGCGCAGCTTCTCGTAGAGCTCGCCCAGATGGTCCGCGTCGGCGCCGAAGAGCCGCTGCAGTCCGCCGGGGCCGCGGTCGTGCGCGGGGCCGCGGTCGTGCGCCGGACAGCCGGGCGGTGGGGCCGGGTCCGTGCCGGGTGCGGCGGGTCGGGGGGATTCTGGCGTCACAGTGATCGCTCCGGAAGAGGTGTCAGGTGAGCGCGCCGGACATGGCGAGCGAGTGCAGGAAGCGCATCAGCGTCATGAGGACGTCCCGGCTGGAGGCCCGGCGGCGGGCGTCGCAGTCGACGATGGGGATCTCGGGGGGCAGGTCCAGCGCGGTGCGTAGTTCGTCGATGGGGTAACGGGGTCCGTCCGGGAAGGAGTTGACGGCGACGACGAAGGGCACTCCGCGCTCCTCCAGGCGGCCCATGACGTCGAAGCTGACCTCCAGGCGCCGGGTGTCGATGAGGACGACCGCACCGAGGGCGCCCTCGAACAGGCCGTTCCACAGGAACCAGAAGCGTTCCTGGCCGGGGGTGCCGAAGAGGTAGAGCACCAGCTGGTCGGTGATGCTGATCCGGCCGAAGTCCATGGCCACGGTGGTGGCGGTCTTGGATTCGGAGCCGTAGTTGTCGTCGACCCCGATGCCGGCCTGGGTCATGGTCTCCTCGGTGGTCAGCGGTCTGATCTCGCTGACGGAACCGACCATGGTGGTCTTGCCGACTCCGAAGCCGCCCACGATCACGATCTTCACCGCGGCCTGGGCGGTGTGCGGCAGGTGGTCCTCGGTGCGGGGGCCGGGGATCATCTCAGAGCCTTTGAAGTCCATGCATCACCGCTTCGAGAAGTGAACGGTCGGGGAGCGCCTGACGGACGATGGGGGCGCGCGCCTGCACCAGTTCGGCCGTGATCAGCTCCGTGATCAGTGCCGTCATGGCACTGAACGGCAGGTTGAGGTAGGCCGAGAGCTCGGCCACGGACAGGGGCGCGAGACAGAGCCTGAGCAGCACCGCCTGCTCGGGCGTGACGGAGGGAGGAGGGTCGGCGCGCGCCACGATTAAGGTGACCAGGTCGAGTTCGGCCCGTGCGCCGTCGGCGCCGCTGATGACGTAGAGCCGCTCGGGGTTCTTGTTGTCGCCGTCCTCGCCGCCGCTCTCGGGGAGCGGCGGCACGGACGGGATCGGCGGCTGGACGTGTTCCGGGTTGGGCAGGCGCCGTTTGCGTTGCGGAGGAGTCATACGGTCTGCCCGTTGCGCCGGGGCGGGCTGGTGAGGTGGGCGCCGATGCGGACGACGAGGTCGCGCATCATCTCGCTCATCCGGCCCGGTTCGCAGGTCACGTCGGCGAGCACCGCGAGGTAGGCGTTGGCGCCGGCTGACATGAGGTAGAAGTAACCTCTGTCGATCTCGATGAGGACGAGGTTCATGTCGCCGTTGCTGATGGGCAGTTCCTGGGCGACGGCACCGGCCAGGCTCTGCACGCCCGCGCAGGCCGCGGCGAGCCGGTCGGCCGCGTCGGGGTCGCCGCCGTGCCGGGCGATGCGCAGTCCGTCGGCGGAGAGCACGACGATCATCTCGACGCCCGGTACTCCGTCGGCGAGTTGCTTGAGCATCCAGTCGAAGTTGCCTCGCTGCTGGATCACTTGAGGTCCCCCTCGTCGTCGGCCTCGGGGCCGGCCGGGTCGTTGATCAGGTGCAGGTACTTGGTCGGGTTCCGGGTGAAGTCGGTGGGGTGGACACCCGGGTTGTTCTTCTTGAGCCCCTCCCAGAACGCCTCGACCCAGAGGCCGGGTTCACGGCGCTCCGGCTCCGGCTTCACGGGCTCCGGTTCCTTGTGCTGCGACCAGACGGTCGGGGTGCCCTCGCGTTCGGCGCGCTCGATGGCGGCCTGCTCGGCGAGCCGCTGGCTGAGCGGCGTCTTCATCCGGCTGCGCCGCTGCGGCAGGCCGCCCGCGGTCCATTCGGTGACCTCGGGGACGTCGTCCTCCATGGAGATCCCGGCGGGGATGCGGGGGCTGGTGGGGCGGCGCCGCTTGGGCGGCCGCTTGGGTCCTTCGAGGGCGCCGAGCTCGGGCTTCGGGATGCCGGTGGCTCCGATGCCGTGGGCGATGCCGGGGGCGGGGTCGGTGGTCATCATGTCGCTGGGCACGATGAGGACGGCCCGGACCCCGCCGTACGCCGAGGCGCGCAGCGAGACGTCCATGTTGTACGTGGTGCACAGGCGGCCGACGACGGAGAGGCCGAGGCGCGGGTTCTCGCCGAGCACCTGGATGTCCTTGCCCTGCTTGGCCTTCTCCAGCAGGTTCTCCAGGCGGCCGCGGGCTTCCTCGTTGAGGACGACACCGGCGTCCTCGATCTCGATGCACACGCCGGACTGCACCTCGACGGCGGTGACGTGCACCTTGGTGGAGGGCGGCGAGTAGCGGGTGGCGTTGTCGAGGAGTTCGGCGGCCGCGTGGATGATCGGCTCGACCGAGGTGCCCTTGATGTTGACCTGGCAGATGGAGTGCAGTTCGATGCGCCGGTACTCCAGGATCCGGGACATGGCGCCGCGCAGCACGCTGTAGAGGGCGACGGGGTTGGGCCACTGGCGGCCCGGCCGGCCGCCGCCGAGCACGGAGACCGAGTCGGCGAGGCGTCCGATCAGCGCGGTGCCGTGGTCGATGCGCAGCAGGTCGTCGAAGACCTCGGGGTTGCGGCCGTGGTCCTCCTCCATCTCCCGCAGTTCGTGTGCCTGCTGGTGGACGATGGCCTGGACACGGCGGGCGACGCTGACGAACGAGCGCTCCAGGGAGTCCCGCTGGAGGTCTTCCTCGTCGACGATGTCGAGCATGGTGCGGATCAGCAGGCGCTGCGGCTCGGGGGCGTGGCGCAGGTGGGGGTCGAGGTCGAAGACCTGGCGGATCACCTCTTTGGGGGACTCGCCGGCCTTCAGCCGGTAGAGCGCGGTCGGGAACACCTCCTTGGCGAGGCGTTCGATCTCCTGCTCATGGGCGAGGAGGCGCCGTTCCAGATACGCGCTGTGACGGTCGTGCTCGGCCCGGGCGTCCTGGAGCTCACGGCCGCGCCGTACCGCCTCCGCCGCCGTCGCGAGCACCAGCAGCGTGCCGACGGCACCGCATACGCCGACGGCGATCCGGGCGGATTCCGCCACCAGGACGACGGCGGCGGCGGTCGCCGCGGCCATCAGTATGGCGGGCAGCAACAGCACACGCGCCAGGGAAAGTTCACGGCCATTGGGAGGCGGTTGCACACTCACCATGTATGCCTTCTGAGACGAATCGGCTGGGTGTCGGGGGACTTCGTGGGGGGAAGGTTCATGGAGCAGTCTGGATCTTCCGTATGTTTGGGAACAGGCGCACGAATTCACCTCAACTCGGTGCGCCGCGGGCGAGCTTAGTCCGACCGGATCAACGCCGTGTCATATTCGGCAAGCACCTGAAAACACCCGAATGGGCGGAGTACTCTCGGTCGTTTTGCACGCACGGGATTCGTTCGAACACAATCTGTCACAGCACATGCGCGTGCGGAGTCACTCACCGTGACGAGTGAAAGAGCCCCTCAGACGCCGACGATCCGCAGCGCGGCGTCGGCGGTGGCCCGGGCGAACTCACGGGCGGGGCGCTCGGGTTCGGAGCGGTGGATCAGGATGACGCCCTCGATCAGCCCGAAGACGAGATCGGTCCGCAGCTCCAGCTCGCCCTTCGCCTGGCCGCCGCCGGCTGCCGTGGCGGCGATCAACCGCCGGTAGGCGTCCTTGAGTTCGGCGCGTACGGCACGAAAGCCGGCGAACCGCTCGGCGTGCACCTCGGGCAGCAGGTAGAGCGCCCCGAGGTTGTGCGGCCCCGCGCAGAGCAGCTCCACGTCGGCCCGGCACAGAGCCCGCAACCGCTCCGCGGCCGGGGTCGCGTCGTCCGCGAGCAGGTCACGCGCGTAGGCCAGGGACGGCGTGACGGTGGACTCCAGCAACTCGGCGAGGAGTTCCTCCTTGCCGGAGACGTAGTGGTACATGGACGCCTGCCGCATGCCCGCACGCTCGGCCACGGCCCGGGTGGTGGTGGCCGCGTACCCCCGGGTGGTGAACAACTCGGCCGCCGCCGCGAGCAGTTCGGCCCGCGGTTCCAGACCGCTGTCCGGCCGCTGCACGACCCGCGGCCGCCCGACCCGACGGCCACCGCTGCTCGTCCCCATGCGTTCGATCCTCGCACACACCGCCACCCGACGATCACGCGCCCACGCACGACACGAAACCGCGGCACCCCGCACGGAACAGGACCGCGGCACCACACGGCCCGGAACCGCCACACGCCCCCCCGGCCACCACCCCACACCCCCGTGAGCCCTCGGTAACCGCCCCGGAACGCCCGTGCAACGCGCCCGACGCGGCCCGCCCCTAATTTCTGTCGGGCGACAGAAACAACCCGAGCCCAAGCGACCGGAGGTCGAGCGATGGCGACAGCGACCACATACGGAGCCCGGGCGCACGCCCGCGCGCAGGAGGGCACCCGGGCCGACGCGATGCCGGTCGTCCCGGCCGCCGACTGGCCCGACCCGCCCTGCGAGGCCGGCCACCTGGTGTGGGCCGAGACGGTGGCCGGCGGCAACTACACCCACCGCGTCCTGGCCCGCGGCACCGAGCTGCGCCTGACCGACCGGCACGGCGACGCCTGCGCCCACCTGCTGCTGTACGTCGCCGACCGCCCCTGGGAGCGGCTGAACGTCGCCGACACGGTCAAGGTGCAGTGGAACGCCTACCTCGGCGAAGGGGTCCTGCTCCTGTCCGACCAAGGCCGGGTACTGGCCTCGGTCGTCGCCGACACCTCCGGCCGCCACGACGCCCTGTGCGGCACCTCCACCCTGGTCCGCAACACCGACCGCTACGGCGACGGCACCCCGCAGTCCCCCTCCCCCGCCGGCCGCGAGCTGTTCAAGCTGGCGGCGGCCAAGAACGGCCTGGAACCCCGCGACCTGCCCCCCTCCCTGTCGTTCTTCCAGGGCGTGGCGGTGCGCGACGACGGCACGCTGGACTTCACCGGCTCGGCCGGCCCCGGCGGCAGCGTCACGCTCCGCGCCGAGCAGGACCTGACCGTCCTGATCGCGAACGTCCCGCACCCCGCCGACCCCCGCCCCGACTACGTCAGCACCACCCTGGAGGTGCTGGCCTGGCGCGCCGCCCCGACGTCGCCCGGCGACCCGCTGTGGGACGCCACCCCCGAGGGCCGTCGCGCCTTCCTCAACACCACCGGATTCCTCGCCGCGAGGGGGCTCGCATGAGCACGGACAGGGGGACCGCCGTCGTCCCGGCCCGCGCCGCCTGGTCCGGCGTGATCCGCGAGGGCGAGACGCTGACCATCACCGACCTGCACGGCAACCAGGCCGTCGACTTCCTCGCCTACGACGCCCACGACACGGCCGTCCGCTACAGCGCGCCCGACACCATCCACGCCCAGGGCGGCATCTTCCTCACCACCGGCAGCGTCCTGCTCTCCAACGAGCACACCGCGCTGATGACGGTGACCGAGGACGAGGTCGGCCGCCACGACACGGTCGGCGGCGCCTGCTCCAAGGAGTCCAACACCCTGCGCTACGGCCACCACACCTGGTCCCAGCACGCCTGCGTGGACAACTTCCTGGCCGAGGGCGCCAGGTACGGCCTCGGCAAACGCGACCTGGTCTCCAACATCAACTGGTACATGAACGTGCCCGTCGAGCAGGACGGCACCCTCGGCATCGTCGACGGCCTCTCGGCGCCGGGCCTGAAGCTGACCCTGCGCGCCGACCGGGACGTCCTGGTCCTGGTCTCCAACTGCCCCCAGATCAATAACCCCTGCAACGGCTTCGACCCGACCGCCGTACAGATGACGATCACCGGAGTCGCGGGATGACCTTCCACACCCTGCTGGTCGCCAACCGCGGCGAGATCGCCGTCCGCATCATCCGCACCGCCCGCGAACTGGGCCTGCGCACGGTCGCCGTGTACTCCGACCCCGACCGCGCCGCACCCCACGTACGCCTGGCCGACGAGGCGGTCCGGCTCGGGCCGGCGCCCGCGAAGGAGTCGTACCTGGACGCCGATCTGGTCCTGAAGGCGGCCAAGGACACCGGCGCCGACGCCGTCCACCCCGGTTACGGGTTCCTCTCCGAGGACGCCGCGTTCGCCCGGCGCTGCGAGGAGGCCGGGATCGTGTTCGTGGGCCCGACCCCGCAACAGCTGGAGCTGTTCGGCGCGAAGCACACGGCCCGGGCGGCGGCCCAGGCGGCGGGCGTCCCGCTGGCCCCGGGAACAGGGCTGCTGGCGGACCGGGACGAGGCGCTGCGCGCGGCTTCGGCCATCGGCTATCCCGTCATGCTCAAGGCCACCGGCGGAGGCGGCGGTATCGGTATGTCGGCTTGTCGATCGGCAGGCGAGCTGACCGAGGCCTGGGAGCGGGTGCAGCGGGTCGCCGCCGCCTCCTTCTCCTCCGCCGGGGTCTTCCTGGAACGCCTGGTCGAGCACGCGCGCCACGTCGAGGTGCAGGTCTTCGGGGACGGGGCGGGCCGGGTCGTCACCTTCGGCGACCGGGACTGCTCCCTGCAGCGCCGCAACCAGAAGGTCGTCGAGGAGGCCCCCGCCCCCGGTCTGCCGCCCAAGGTGCGTGCCCGACTCGCCACGTCCGCCCGTGACCTGTGCGCCTCGGTCGGCTACCGCTCCGCGGGCACGGTCGAGTTCGTGTACGACGCGGCCCGCGAGGAGGCCTACTTCCTGGAGGTCAACACCCGCCTCCAGGTGGAACATCCGGTCACCGAGCAGATCTACGGCGTCGACCTGGTCGCCTGGATGCTGCGCCTCGCGCGGGGCGAGACCGACGTCGTACGCGACCCGGGCGCACCGCGCGGGCACGCCGTGGAGGCCCGCGTCTACGCCGAGGACCCGTCCCGCGACCACCGGCCCAGCGCGGGTCTGCTGACCCGGGTGGAGTTCCCGGAGGGTGTACGCGTCGACGGCTGGGTGGAGACCGGCACCGAGGTGACGACGTCGTACGACCCGATGCTCGCGAAGGTGATCGCGTACGGCTCCGACCGCGCGGGGGCGCTGCGCGAGCTGGACCGGGCGCTCGCCCGCACCCGCGTCGACGGCATCGAGACCAACCTGGGCCTGGTGCGCGCCGCGCTCACCGAACCCGCCTTCCGTGCCGCCACCCACTCCACCGCGACCCTCGCCACGGTCACCGACCCCACCCCCCGGATCGAGGTCGTCTCGGCCGGCACCCTCACCACGGTCCAGGACTGGCCGGGCCGCACCGGCTACTGGCAGGTGGGCGTCCCGCCGAGCGGCCCGATGGACGACCGCTCCTTCCGCCTCGGCAACCGCGCGCTCGGCAACCCGCAGGGCGCGCCCGGCCTGGAATGCACCCTGCAGGGCCCGTCGCTGCGCTTCACCCACCCCACGACCGTCTGTGTGACCGGCGCCCCGGCTCCGGTGACCGTCGACGGCTCCGCCGTCCCCCAGTGGGAACCGGTGACGGTCCCGGCGGGCGCGCTGCTGGAGATCGGCGCCCCCTCCGAGCACGGCCTGCGCACCTATGTCCTGTTCGCCGGCGGCGGTCTGGACGTCCCGGCCTTCCTGGGCAGTGCGAGCACCTTCACGCTGGGCCGGTTCGGCGGCCACGGCGGGCGGGCACTGCGCACGGGTGACGTCCTGCACGGCGGCGCCGTGACGGCGGGCGAGCCCGTGGCCGAACGCCCGCGCTTCACCACCGTCTGGCACCTCGCGGCCGTCGAAGGCCCGCATGCCGCCCCGGAGTTCTTCACCGAGGACGACATCCGTGACTTCTACGCGGCCGAGTGGAAGGTGCACTTCAACTCGGCGCGCACCGGGGTCCGCCTGGTGGGGCCCAAGCCGCGCTGGGCGCGCACCGACGGGGGTGAGGCGGGCCTGCACCCCTCCAACATCCACGACACCCCCTACTCGGTCGGCGCCGTCGACTACACCGGCGACATGCCGGTCCTGCTCGGCCCCGACGGCCCCTCACTGGGCGGTTTCGTCTGCCCGGCGACCGTCCTCAGCGGTGAGCGCTGGAAGCTCGGCCAGCTCCGCCCCGGCGACACGGTCCGCTTCACCCCGGTCGACGTGACGGGCGAGCCCCGCCCCGAGATGGCCGACGGCGGGGTCCTGGCGCGGGACGGGGACGTCACCTACCGCCGCAGCGGTGACGACAACCTGCTGGTCGAGTTCGGCCCGATGCAGCTGGACCTGGCGCTCCGCATGCGCGTCCACGCGCTGATGGAGGCGGTGACGGCGGCGGCCCTGCCCGGGGTCACGGACCTCACCCCCGGCATCCGCTCGCTCCAGATCCGCACGGACCCGGCCACCCTCCCGCAGGCCGAACTCCTGGCCGCGGTGCGCAAGACCGTCTCGGCGCTGCCGCCCACCGACGAACTGGTGGTCCCCTCCCGCACGGTCCACCTCCCCCTCTCCTGGGACGACCCGGCGACGCGGGAGGCGATCGCCCGCTACATGGCGGGCGTCCGCGACGACGCCCCCTGGTGCCCCTGGAACATCGAGTTCATCCGCCGGATCAACGGCCTGGACTCGGTCGAGGACGTCTACCGGACCGTGTTCGACGCGGAGTACCTGGTCCTCGGCCTGGGCGATGTCTACCTGGGCGCCCCGGTCGCCACCCCGCTCGACCCGCGCCACCGCCTGGTCACCACCAAGTACAACCCGGCCCGCACCTGGACCGCCGAGAACTCCGTCGGCATCGGCGGCGCCTACCTGTGCGTCTACGGCATGGAGGGCCCGGGCGGCTACCAGTTCGTGGGCCGTACGACCCAGGTGTGGTCGGGTTGGCAGCAGCGCGGCGCTTTCGAGCCGGGCTCGCCCTGGTTGCTGCGGTTCTTCGACCGGATCAGGTGGTATCCGGTGAGCGCGGACGAACTCCTCGACCTGCGGGCCGACATCACCTCCGGCCGGTTCGTGCCGCGGATCGAGGAGGGCACCTTCTCCCTGGCGTCGTACCAGGACTTCCTCTCCGCACACGCGGACGGCATCGCGGAGTTCAGGGCACGTCAGCAGAAGGCGTTCACCGCGGAGCGCGACGCCTGGGAGGCGGCCGGCGAGTTCGCGCGGGCCGAGGCGGCCACGGCCCCCGCCGCCGCACCGGCCGAGGTGTCGGTACCACCGGGCGGCAGGCTGATAGAAGCCGAGTTCGCCGCATCGGTATGGCAGTTGAACGTCCGGCCGGGCGACGAGGTGGCGTCCGGGCAGCCGCTGCTCGCCCTGGAGGCGATGAAGATGGAGTCCAGGGTGCACGCGCCGATGGCCGGTGTGGTGACGGAGATCCTGGCACGGCCCGGCGACCAGGTGGAGGCGGGCACGGCACTGCTCGTCCTGGCCCCGTCCGCCCCGGCCGCGAACTGACCCCGAGGAGCGCAGAACATGTCCAGCACCCTCTCCCGTGTCCGCGCCGCCTACGCGCGCATCGAAGCCGTCGGCCGTCCCGAGATCTGGATCGATCTGCGCCCGCGGGAGGAGACCGAGGCGGAGGCCCGGGCGATCGACGCACGGGTGGCCGCCGGCGAGCGACTCCCCCTCGCCGGGCGGCTGTTCGCCGCCAAGGGCAACATCGACGTCCGGGGCCTGCCCACCACGGCGGGCTGTCCGGCGTACGCGTACGAGCCGGCGGCCGACGCGCCCGTGGTGGCGCGGCTGCGTGCGGCGGGCGCGCTGGTGCTCGGCACCACCAACCTCGACCAGTTCGCGACGGGCCTGGTGGGCACCCGCTCCCCGTACGGCGCGGTGCGCAACGCGATCGACCCCACCAGGATCAGCGGCGGCTCCAGCTCGGGTTCGGCGGTGGCGGTGGCCCTCGGGATCGTCGACTTCGCCCTGGGCACGGACACGGCGGGTTCGGGCCGGATCCCGGCGGCCTTCAACGGCATCGTCGGCCTCAAACCCACCCGGGGCCTGGTACCGACGGCCGGGGTGGTGCCGGCCTGCGCCTCGATCGACTGCGTGACGGTGTTCGCCCGCACCCTGGCGGAGGCCGAGCAGGCACTGGGCCATGCCGCCCGGCCGCCGGAGCGTCCGCTCCCGATCCTGCCCCAGCGCACGCCCGGCCCCTGGCGTATCGCGGTCCCGCCCCTCGAACACCTCGGTGAGCTGGACGAAGGCTGGGCGCGGGCCTACGAGGAGACGGTCGCCCGGCTGAGCGCCGCCGGCGCCGCCGTCCGCCCGCTCGACCTGGCCCCGTTCACGGAGGCGGCGGCGATGCTCTACGAGGGCGCGTTCGTCGCGGAGCGCTACACAGCGGTGGGTTCCTTCGTCGACAAGTCGATCTCATCGGGTGCGGAGGGTCTGGACCCGACCGTGGCCGGCATCATCACCCGGGCCCGTGACATCCCGGCGCACCGGCTCTTCACCGACCAGGAGCGGCTCGCGGACCTGCGCGCCCGCGCCCTGGCCGAGCTGGCCGACGCGGACGCCTTCCTCCTGCCCACGGCACCCGGCCACCCGACCCTGGCGGAGGTGGCGGCCGACCCGCTGGGCGCCAACGCCCGGCTGGGCCGCTTCACCAACTCCACGAACCTCTTCGACCTGGCGGCGGTGGCGGTTCCGGCCGGCGAGGTGAACGGCCTTCCCTTCGGTGTGATGCTGATCGGCCCGGCGTTCACGGACGAACGCCTGGCCACGATCGCCCGCACCCTGGAGCCGAGGGTGAGCCTGGCGGTCCTGGGCGCCCATCTCACGGGCCAGCCCCTCAACTCCCAGCTCCTGGCACAGGGCGCGGTACTGGACCGCACCACGACCACGGCCCCGGCGTACCGCTTCCACGCCCTGCGGACCGACCCGCCCAAGCCGGGCCTGGTGTACGTGGGCGAGGGCGGCGCGGCAATCGAGACGGAGGTGTGGACGCTCCCGGCGGAGGGCCTGGGCCGCCTCCTGTCGTCCCTCCCCCGCCCGATGACCCTGGGCACCGTGGAACTGGCGGACGGCACCACCGCCCCCGGCTTCCTGTGTGAACCGAGCGCGCTGACGGACGCCGAGGACATCACCCGGTACGGAGGCTGGCGAGCCTTCCTGGCAGGAGCCTAGAACGGCGCCCCGTCAAGGGCGCTGGGGGTACCCCCGGCCGAAGGCTGGGGGCGGAACTGCGTGACCAGCCCCCAGGCACCCGCACCCACCGCTCAGCGATCACCCCACCGACGAGTAGGCCACAACCCCCCGCAGCACCAGATCCACGGCCTTGCGCGCAGCCTTCCCCACCGTCGACCCCTCACCCACCGGCGCCGCCGCGGACAGCTGCCCCAGCACGTCGATGACCTGCTTGCACCAGCGGACGAAGTCCCCCGCGGGCATCTCGGCCTCCCGGAGCACCTCGTCGAGTCCCGTCCCGGAGGCCCACATGTACACGGCCCAGGCGAACCCGAGGTCGGGCTCACGCTGCCCGACGCCCTCGGTCTGGTTGATACGGAACTCCTCCTCCAGGGCGTCGAGCCGCCCCCAGATCCGCACCATCTCGCCGAGCGCGGCCTTGGCCTTGCCGGAGGGCAGCTTCGGGGCCATCGCGTCGTCCCCGACCCGGGCCTCGTACACCAGCGCCGAGACGCACGCGGCGAGTTCGGCGGGGCCGAGCCCCTCCCAGACGCCGCCGCGCAGGCATTCGCTGGCGAGCAGGTCCAGTTCCCCGTAGAGCCGGGCCAGCCGCCGTCCGTGTTCGGTGACCTCGTCGCCGCGCAGGTAGTCCAGTTCGGTCAGCAGGGCGACGATCCGGTCGAAGGTGCGGGCGATGGTGTTGGTCCGGCCCTCGATGCGCCGCTCCAGCTGTGAGGTGTCCCGCAGCAGCCGGTGGTAACGCTCGGCCCAACGGGCGTGGTCCTCACGATCGTTGCACCCGTGGCAGGGGTGCGCGCGGATCGCGGTGCGCAGCCGGGCGATCTCGCGGTCGTCGGCCGCCTGCGAGCGCTTCTTGCGGGCCCGCTCCGGCGGGATGTGCCCGGCCTTGGTGCGCAGCGCGGAGGCGAGGTCGCGACGGGACTGCGGGGAGCGGGGGTTGAAGGACTTGGGGATGCGCATCCGCTCCAGCGCCTCGACGGGCACCGGGAAGTCGATCGACGCCAGCCGCTTGACCTGCCGTTCGGCGGTCAGCACCAGCGGGCGCGGCCCGTCGTGCTGTTCGAAGCCGCGGTGGCCGTTGGACCGCCCGGCGGGCAGCCCGGGGTCGAGGACCAGCGCGAGCCCGGCGTACTTGCCCGTCGGCACGTGGATGACGTCGCCCGGCTTGAGCTTCTCCAGGGCCACGGCCGCCTCGGCGCGGCGCTGGGCCACGCCCTGCCGGGACAGTTCGGTCTCACGGTCCTTCAGTTCCCGGCGCAGCCGCGCGTACTCGTCGAAGTCGCCGAGGTGGCAGGTCATGGACTCCTTGTAGCCGCTGAGCCCTTCCTCGTTGCGCTGCACCTGCCGGGAGATCCCGACGACCGACTTGTCGGCCTGGAACTGCGCGAACGAGGTCTCCAGCAGCTCCCGTGAGCGGTGCCGCCCGAACTGCTCGACCAGGTTGACCGCCATGTTGTACGACGGCTTGAAGCTGGACCTCAGCGGATACGTGCGGGTACCGGCGAGCCCGGCGAGGTGCTCGGGGCTCATCCCGCGCTGCCACAGCACCACCGCGTGGCCCTCGACGTCGATGCCGCGGCGGCCCGCACGGCCCGTCAGCTGCGTGTACTCGCCGGGGGTGATGTCGGCGTGCTGCTCGCCGTTCCACTTGACGAGCTTCTCCAACACCACCGACCGGGCGGGCATGTTGATGCCGAGCGCGAGGGTCTCGGTGGCGAACACGGCCTTGACCAGGCCGCGTACGAAGAGTTCCTCGACGACTTCCTTGAAGGTGGGGAGCATGCCCGCGTGGTGGGCGGCGATGCCGCGCTCCAGGCCCTCCAGCCACTCGTAGTAGCCGAGGACGTGCAGGTCCTCCGGCGGGATGGACGAGGTGCGCTCCTCGACGAGAGCGCGGACCTGTTCCCGTGCCTCGTCGTCGTTGAGCCGCAGGCCGGCGTGCAGGCACTGCTGGACGGCGGCCTCGCAGGCGGCGCGGCTGAAGATGAAGGTGATGGCGGGCAGCAGGCCCTCGTTGTCGAGCCGTTCGATGACTTCGGGGCGGCCCGGGGTCCACACCCGGGAGCTCTGCCGGCGCTCCCGCTCCCGGTCGGCCTCGCGCATGGCGCGGCCGCGCCTGCGGTCCTGGTACGACGGCCGCTGTGCCTCCATGCGGGCCAGCCGGGCGAGGTCGGGGTTGACGGCCTTCTTGTGGCCCTCGCCCTCCTCGAACAGGTCGTACATCCGGCGTCCGGCGAGCACGTGCTGGAACAGCGGGACCGGGCGGTGCTCGGAGACGATGACCTCGGTGTCGCCGCGGACGGTGTCGAGCCAGTCGCCGAACTCCTCGGCGTTGGAGACGGTCGCCGACAGGGACACCAGGGTGACGGACTCCGGGAGGTGGATGATCACCTCTTCCCAGACGGCGCCGCGGAACCGGTCGGAGAGGTAGTGGACCTCGTCCATGACCACGTACCCGAGGCCGATCAGGGTCTGGGAGCCCGCGTACAGCATGTTCCGCAGGACCTCGGTGGTCATGACGACCACGGCGGCGTCCGGGTTGATGCTGTTGTCGCCGGTGAGCAGGCCGACCATGCCGTCGCCGTAGCGGCGGCAGAGATCGGCGTACTTCTGGTTCGACAGCGCCTTGATGGGTGTCGTGTAGAAGCACTTCTTGCCCTGCATGAGGGCGAGATGGACGGCGAACTCGCCCACGATCGTCTTGCCGGAGCCGGTGGGGGCGGCCACCAGTACGCCCTTTCCGGCTTCGAGTGCCTGGCAGGCCTCGATCTGGAAGGGATCGAGGCCGAAGTCGTACATCTCGCGGAAGGACGCGAGCGCGGTGGCCTGCTCGGCGGCCCGCCTGCGGGCCGCCGCATACCGCTCGGCCGGTGAGAGATCCTCTGTCATCGTGCTTTCGAGCGTACCGGTCCCCACTGACAAGAGGACGATCATTATCCGGAAGAGGGGACGACGGACGACGAAGAGGTGCCCGTGTCCTGGGACGCGGGCACCTCCGGGGCTGGTGACGGGGCCTGTCAGGTCACGTCGTCGTAGCCGTTGACGCGCTCCGGAGCCTCGGACAGCGCGCGGTTCGCGGAGACGGTCTCCACCTCGCCGATGTCCTCGGGGGTGAGATCGAGGCGGGAGGCCTCGTCGTCGTCGAGGCCGCTCTCGTCGCGCAGGCGCTTGCGCCGGTCGTTCAGCAGCGAGAACACGACCGCGCCGAAATACAGCACCCAGATCGGTCCGGCGAGCGCCAGCATGGTCAGCGGGTCGGTACTCGGGGTGGCCACGGCGGCGAAGACGGTGATGCCGAGGATCATGGCCCGCCACCAGCCGAGCATCCGCTTGCCGCTGATGATGCCGGTGAGATTGAGCATCACCAGGAGCAGCGGCAGCTCGAAGGAGAGACCGAAGACGATCACCATACGGGTGACCAGTTGCAGCAGGTCGTCGAGCGGCAGCAGGTTGCTCACGCGGTTCGGCGTGAACTGGAGGAGCACCTTCGCAGTGGTCGGCAGGACCTTGTACGCGAAGTACGCGCCGCCGAAGAAGAGCGGGGCACCGGTCCCGACGAACGCGTAGGCGTACTTCTTCTCGTGCCGGTGCAGGCCGGGGGCGACGAAGGCCCACAGCTGGTACAACCAGATCGGCGAGGCGACCACCACACCGGCCATCAGGGAGACCTGGAGGGCCAGCGTGAAGGGCGCGAGCAGACCGTTGATCGTGATTTGGGCGCACGGCTGGGAGTGCGACTTGGCCCTGGCCAGCTCCCCGAAGCTCTGCGCACACCCGACCGAGTCGAGGACCGGCTTGGTGAGGAAGTCGATGATGTCGTTGTAGAAGAAGGCAGCGACCACCGTGACAACGACGATGGCCAGCATGGCCTTCGCGAGCCGGTTGCGGAGCTCACGCAGGTGATCCGCGAGAGGCATCCGCCCCTCGGGATCCTTCTCCTGTTTGCGGGCAGACTTGGGCAACCCACGTCCTCATCTCGTGCGGCAGGCCGGGGGCTACCGGCCCTGCGTCAGCGCTGGGTGGTGTCCGAGGGTTCGTTGACCGGGCGGGAGCTGGTCACGTCACCGGGGGACGCCTGGATGGTGCGCTGGGCCTGGGGCTGCTCGCCGGAGGCGGGCGCCTGGGAGGTGGTGCTGCCCTCTTCCTTCATCGCCTTGGCCTCGCTCTTGAGGATGCGCGCGGACTTGCCGAGCGAGCGGGCCATGTCCGGAAGCTTCTTCGCGCCGAACAGCAGGATGACGACGACAAGGATGAGAATGATCTCGGGGGCTCCGAGCCTTCCGAACATAAGTCTTTACCTTCTCACCGAGGCGGCTGGGTGGGGTGCTGTCCGATCGGTCGGACATGCGTCCGAGTGATCGTGCTCTCAGCGATCGTAACGCTCAGGGGTAAACGTGAGGCAATCCCCGTGCGTACTCCCGGTCCGCGGAACGTGCCTCGTTCTCCGTGCCGCGAGCAGCAGCGTACCCGCCGGGGCGGTCGACGTGACAGGGCGAAGTGACGCAAACCGCTTGCGGCCCACTACTCACACCGCCTTCACAGTGCGTCGACAGTCCTGGCCGCGCTCCCGGCCGCCCGCTCCAGGTCCTCCGCGGCGCGGTTGATGCGCCGTGCCGACTCCGTGACCTGTGCCCCCAGCCGCCGCGCCTCCACGAAGACCCGTACGGCGAGGACACCGAGCACGGCGAGACCCACGAAACCCACAGCCACCGCGACCATCGCCCAGAACATGGCACCGAGCCTAGACGGTGGGATGCAGCCGCAGGGTCCTGACCCCGCCGCCGGTGAGCAGTTCGACGATCCGCTCGCCCGAGGAGGCCAGGCCGGAGGCCCGGCACTCGGCATCCGAGGCCCGGTACTCGGTGCCGGAGGCCCGGCGCCCGCTCCCTGGGCGGGGGCAGGC
>NZ_JBEYFC010000007.1:0-50378 GCF_040634175.1 Streptomyces sp. NPDC007162 | reverse complement strand
CGACCGGCCCGTCCCCACCGTGTGCGCCGGCGGCGGGCCCGGCGGCGGACCTGAGCCGTTCCCTTCAGGCTCCCGCAAGACGCTGTCCGACGCCCCGGAGCGCAGAACCGCCAGACGCTCCTCGAGGACCTCTTCGAGTTCCTCACGGGTACGCCGCTCCATCAGCATGTCCCAGTGGGTACGCGCGGGCTTGGCCTTCTTCTCTTCAGGGCCGTCGCCGTCCACGAGGAGTGCCTGGGCCCCGCAGACCTTGCACTCCCACTCCGGCGGGATCTCCGCCTCGACCGAGAAGGGCATCTCGAACCGGTGCCCCTTCTCGCATGCGTACTCCACGGCCTGGCGCGGAGCCAGGTCGATACCGCGGTCCGTCTCGTAGCTGGTCACCACGAGGCGCGTACCGCGAAGAGCTCGCTCACTCATGAATCGTGCCTCCCGGGCTTGTCGCCCACAGGACAGGTGTCGCTGTCGTCGTCATCCGGTCAACGTCCGGTCGGCGGTAAAGATTCCCGTTCCGGGTCATGCGTCGCCGTCGTAGCCGCCCCTTGTTGTACCCACCAGCGCCCGGTTTGTCACATCTGCTAACAGATGTCACCCAGCGTTTCGGCATCTTTGACGCGCAGTAACGGTACGCCTGGCAGGCCAAACGCGTACACTACCGCCCTTTCGCGTTGAACGCTAAATCTTCCGCTGGATCTTTCTGCTAGATCTTCTGTGGAACCGGGTTGCCCGCCTCTCCGACCGCCCGCCGTACCGGTACCCGCGCGAGCAGTGCGAACCCGATGACGAAGAAGGCCACCAGCGAGATGATCGCCGAACGGTAGCTTCCGCTCAGCTGGTAGGTGATCCCGAACAACAACGGTCCCAACCAGCTCATCCCCCGATCGCTCATCTCGTACGCCGCGAAGTACTCGGCTTCTTTGCCGGGCGGCACGAGATGGGAGAACAGCGAGCGCGACAGGGCCTGGCTGCCGCCGAGGACGAGACCGATGCCGCCCGCGAGGACGAAGAACCACACCGGCGCCCCGGCGGGCAGGAAGTACCCCGCCGCCAGCGTCACCGTCCACGCCACCAGCGACCCCAGGATCGTGCGCTTCGCCCCGTGGACCCGCGCCAGCCGTCCCATTCCCAGGGCGCCCACCACGGCCAGCACCTGCACCATCAGCACGGCGCCGATGAGCGTCGACTGGCCGAGCCCGAGCTCCTCGGAGCCGTACACGGAGGCCTGCGAGATCACGGTCTGGATGCCGTCGTTGTAGACGAGGTACGCCAGGAGGAAGGAGAGCGTCAACGGGTGACGGCGCATGTCCCGGACGGTCGCCGTCAGTTGACCCAGCCCCGGCGCCGTCGCCCCGGCCGTCCGGACTCCGCGGCCGCCGCGGTCGCGGAGCCGGCGCAGCGGCACGAGGGCGAAGGCGCCCCACCACAGACCCGCCGCGGCCAGGCAGATGCGGACCGCCTCGGTCTCGGACAGGCCGAAGGAGTCGTGCGCCGAGTAGAGGACCAGGTCGGCCACGAGCACCAGGGAACCGGACGCGTAGCCGAAGGCCCAGCCCCGGGAGGAGACGGTGTCGCGTTCCTCGGGGGCGGCGATCTGCGGGAGGTAGGAGTTGTACAGCATCAGCGCCACGGACTGGGCGGCGTTGGCGACCACCAGCAGCAGACCGCCGAGCAGATAGCGGTCGCCGTCCAGGAAGAACATGCCGGTCGTCGCCGTGGCCCCGGTGTACGCGGCGACGCCCAGCAGGTGCTTCTTACGGCCCGTGCGGTCGGCAGCGCCGGCCACCAGGGGCATGAGCACGACCGCCAGGACCACCGACAGGGAGACCGAGTACGCGAAGAACGAGCCGGCCCGGACCGGGACGCCGAGCGGGTGCACATAGCCGTCGGCGTCCGCCGCGTGGTCGGCCACCGAGGTGAGATAGGGGCCGAGGAACACGGTGAGGACGCTCGTCGAGTAGACCGAGCACGCCCAGTCGTAGACATACCATCCGCGCTGTTCGCGCCGCAGCCCGGCGGCCTCGTCCAAGGCCCCCGTCCGCACGGTCTCGGTGCCCACCCGTGCCCCTTGCCCTTCCCGCGGCGGCGCCGCGCGTCTCAGACCCAGACGCCCCGGTCCGTCATGACCTCGCGCAGCGTGTCGATGTGATCGGTCATGATGCCATCGACACCCAGGTCCAGGAGCCGGTGCATCCGCTCCGGCTCGTTGATCGTCCACACGTGGACCTGCAGTCCGCGCGCGTGGGCGGCGCGCACGAAGCGCCGGTCCACCACCGGGACCCCCGACTGGGACTCGGGCACCTGGGCCGCGACCGCCGACCGGCGCACCGCCGCGGGAAGTCCCCAGGAGCGCAGCCGCAGTCCGACCACCCCGCGGGTACCGAACGAGGTGGCGAGCCGGGGCCCGGCCAGCCGCTGCGCCCGCAGCACCCGCGCCTCCGAGAAGGAGCCGACGCAGACGCGGTCGTAGGAGTCCGTCCTCTCGATCAGGTCGAGGAGCGGGCGGAGGGCGGGCTCGGCCTTGGCGTCCACGTTCCAGCGGACGTCCGGGAACTCCTCCAGCAGTTCCTCGAAGAGGGGGAGCGGTTCACGGCCCGCCACGCGCGCGTGCCGTACGTCGTCCCACGGCAGGTCGGCGATCCGGCCGGCGCCGTCGGTGACCCGGTCCAGGGTGTCGTCGTGGAAGGCGACGAGCCTGCCGTCCGCGGTGGCGTGGACATCGGTCTCGATGTACCGGTAGCCCGCCTCGACCGCGCGCCGGAACTGCGCCACGGTGTTCTCCAGGCCGTCCGCGGCCCCGCCCCGGTGGGCGAAGGCGATGGGGCCGGGATGGTCCAGGTACGGGTGGCGTTTCGGCGTGCTCACTCCGGCAGTATCGCGTGTCCCGGTGACCCCGTGGCAACGACCGTGCTGCGGCCGGATGCCGCCGGAACGGCGAACACCTTCAGGAACAGCTGCGCGAGCGGCCCGATGGACACGGCGTACAGGAGCGTGCCGATGCCGACGGTCCCGCCGAGTACGAAGCCGGTGACCACGACCGCCACCTCGATCCCGGTCCGGATCAGCCGGATCGAACGTCCGGTACGACGGTGCAGCCCCGTCATCAGACCGTCCCGGGGCCCCGGCCCGAAACTCGCCGCGATGTACAGCCCGGTCGCCGCTCCGTTCAGCACGATTCCCCCCGTCATCAGCGGCACCCGCAGGGTGAACCCGTGCACCACCGGGACGACGGCGAGCGTGGCGTTCATCGCGAGGCCGATGACGAAGACGTTGGAGACCGTGCCGAGCCCCGGCCGCTGGCGCAGGGGGATCCACAGGACCAGTACGGCCGCGCCCACGATGATCGCCACCGTGCCGATGCTGAGCCCGGTGTGCCCGGCGAGGCCCTGGTGCAGCACCCCCCAGGGCTCCAGGCCGAGACCGGCCACGACGAGAAGCGCGGAGCTCACGCCGTACAGCGCGAGCCCCACGTAGAGCTGGATCAACCGTCGCCCGGGACGGCCTTGCGTGGACAAGGGATACCCCCGATGGGAGAGGTGGAAAAGGTGGCCTGACCCGTGTCACTCTGTGGCTTGGGAGGAAGAGCCATCCATGGCCAATTCGGGGAAGGTGGACTGATTCTCATGGCGCAGTGGACCTCGGCGGTTGGGGCCGCGCAGCTCGCCCGGCTGCTGAACTCGCAGCAGGACCGGCCGGCCGGCCCCGGAACCCGGCGCCCGCCCGCCTACCGCGCGCTGGCCGACGGCATCCGGCTGCTCGTGCTCGAAGGCCGGGTGCCGGTCGCCGCCCGGCTGCCGGCCGAACGCGAACTTGCACTCTCCCTGTCCGTCAGCCGTACGACCGTGGCGGCGGCCTACGAGGCGCTGCGCGCGGAGGGGTTCCTGGAGTCCCGGCGCGGCGCCGGCAGCTGGACCGCCGTCCCGGCGGGCAACCCGCTGCCCGCCCGAGGCCTCGAACCCCTGCCTCCCGAGGCGCTCGGCTCGGTGATCGACCTCGGCACCGCCGCCCTGCCCGCCCCCGAGCCCTGGCTGACCCGGGCGGTCCAGGGCGCTCTGGAGGAACTCCCGCCCTACGCCCACACCCACGGCGACTACCCGGCAGGCCTGCCCGTCCTGCGCGCGATGATCGCGGAGCGCTACACGGCGCGCGGCATTCCCACCATGCCCGAGCAGATCATGGTCACGACCGGCGCGATGGGTGCGATCGACGCGATCTGTCATCTCTTCGGCGGCCGCGGCGAGCGCATCGCCGTCGAGTCGCCGTCGTACGCCAACATCCTCCAGCTGATGCGGGAGGCGGGCGCCCGGCTGGTGCCGGTGGCGATGGCCGAGGGGCTGGGCGGCTGGGACGTGGACCGCTGGCGCCAGGTACTGCGGGACGCGGCGCCCCGGATCGCGTACGTGGTCGCCGACTTCCACAACCCCACCGGGGCGCTCGCCGACGACGACCAGCGGCGCCGGTTGGTGGACGCGGCGCGCTCGGCGGGGACGGTGCTGGTCGCCGACGAGACCATGAACGAGCTGTGGCTGGACGAGGACGTGACCATGCCCCGCCCGGTCTGCGGCTTCGACCCGGCGGGTTCCACGGTCATCACGGTCGGCTCCGCCAGCAAGGCGTTCTGGGCGGGCATGCGCATCGGCTGGGTACGGGCGGCCCCCGACGTCGTCCGCAGTCTGGTCGCCGCGCGCGCCTACGCCGACCTGGGGACGCCGGTGCTGGAGCAGTTGGCGGTGAACTGGCTGTTCAGCACGGGTGGTTGGGAACAGGCCGTCGACCTGCGCCGGGTCCAGGCCCGCGAGAACCGGGACGCCTTGGTGACCGCGGTCCGCCGGGAGCTGCCCACCTGGGAGTTCGAGGTGCCGAAGGGCGGGCTGACGCTGTGGGTCCGGACCGGCGGGCTGTCCGGCTCGCGGCTCGCGGAGGCGGGGGAGCGGGTGGGCGTGCGGGTCCCGTCCGGTCCTCGCTTCGGGGTGGACGGGGCCTTCGAGGGGTACGTGCGGCTGCCGTTCACCGTGGCGGGAGCGGTGGCGGAGGAGGCGGCAGCACGGCTGGCCGCGGCGGGGCGGCTGGTGGAGTCGGGGGCGAGCGGGGGGAGCGAGGGGCCGAGGACGTTCGTGGCGTAGCGGCTGTGCCGCGGGTGGGCAGGGGCCGGTCGCGCAGTTCCCGGACCCCCGCACCCCACCTCAGCCCTCGGCCACCGCAGCTTCCATGGGCACTCCCGCCTGCTCCACCACCCCACTGCGCGGTGGCAGCAGGGCCAGTACCGCCTCCCGGTCCACCTCGCTCGTCGCGTCGTCGTACGGGTCCGGTGTCGCCGGTACCTGGAGGCGCAGCACCGGTCCGTGCCCCAGCCGGGCGTACCCCCGTCCCGGCGGCACCTGGGTCAACGGCGTCGTGTGCGGCGGCGCTCCCAGCACCGCCGTCAGCTCGTCCGGCAGCGCCGGTCCCAGCACGACACGCGCGCGCGTGTGCTGTCGTACCGCCTCGCTCAACATGTCCGCGCTGTCGAGGTGTTCGGCGACCGCCACGGTGACGTTCGCCGCGCGGCCGTGCCGGAGGGGGACCTGGAGGAGGGACTGCGGGTCCTCGTGGCCGTCTGCCGAGGCCAGGTGGACGAACGCGCTCGGCCGGTCCAGCAGGATCCACAGCGGCCGTCTGCAGTCCTCCGGCGGATGGTGCCCCGCCTGCCGCGCGAGGTTGAGGGCGATGAGCCGCCGCTCCGTCTCGTGCGCGGCCCACTCCAGGCTGGCCAGCGCCCCGGCCAGGCCGCACTCCACGGCGAGCACCCCGTCCCGGCCGCTGAGGCAGGCGTACTCACCGGTGCCGCCGCCCTCGACGACGAGTACGTCGCCGTACTGGAGGGCCTGCAGGGCGACGGAGCGCAGCAGGGTCGAGGTGCCGCTGCCGGGCCGGCCCATGACCAGCAGGTGGGGTTCGGTGGAGCGGGCGCCGGTGCGCCAGACGACCGGCGGTACGTCACGCTGCTCCTCGCCGTACCCGAGCGGGAGGGTGCGCAGGACCTCGGTGGGGTCGGTGAAGCCGAGGACCGTCTCGCCCGGCGTGGTGACGAAGCGCTGGGCGGCGATGTCGGTGGGCAGCGGGGCGAGGACGGTCACCGTGAGCTGGTTGGCCTCCTCGTCCCACGCGAAGTGGTACTCGCGGCCCCGGCCGGACTTCGCGGTGAGCAGGTGCTCGATCCCCGCGCGGGCCTCGGGCTCGCCGTCCGGGAAGTACGCGGGGTAGCGGATCACCAGTTGGCCGATCCGGCCCGTGTCGTCGAACTCGTGGGCGAGGAATGCCTTCTCCCACTCCCCGCCGTGCGCGTACAGCGGTGCCGGGTCCTCGGCGGCCGAGAAGTACGGCACCAGGGCCTCGTACAGGGACTGGAGTCGCTGGGTCTGGGACTCGTCGGGGCCCTCCGGCGGGGGCGGGGTGCGGTCGCGGCCCTGCCAGGCGCTCGCCGCCATCAGGGTGATGACGGCGAGCAGCGGTCCGTACGGCACCAGGGCCACGACCAGGACGGCCGAGGCCGCCAGGAAGAGCAGTGGCCCGCGCCTGTCCTTGGGTGTCTCCGCCCACCTGCGCCGTCCGGCCGAGGCCAGTCGGCTCAGCCCGCGGGTGACGGTGATGAGCGGGTGGAGGACGTCGGTGGCGTTGTCGGCAGCCGTCCGGGCCAGCTCCCGGCTTCGGGCGAGCTGCGCGGTGCCGTTGCTCAGAATGCGGGGGAGAGGGCGCCGGGCCACTGCTGTCTCCTGGTGGTGCGTACGGGCGGGACGAGCGTCAGAACTTGATGCCGCCGAGCAGGCTCGCCAGGCTCTCGCCGCCGGCCTTGATGCTCGGCGCGATGGCCGTGCTGGCGAGGTAGAAGCCGAAGAGCGCCGAGACCGTGGCGTGCGAAGGCTTCAGCCCGTCCTTGCGGAAGAAGAGGAAGACGATGATGCCGAGCACGATGACGCCTGAGATGGAGAGGATCATTGAGATCTCCTGGTGTCGAGGGGGGACAGTCACCATGAGTTCTTCCAGCATCACAGAAGGTATCCATACGATTAAAGGTGCAATTGAGTGAATCTCGGTATATTTCACTCGGCTGGTGGATCACTCTCGACCGGAGCTGACCGGATTGCCCGCCCGCCCCGAACCAGTACGCTGGCGACTCACTCGTACGGCAGCACCCAGGAGAGGCGGTCCCGGTGATGAGCGAAGCCCCCGACCCCGAGGTCGTGGAGCTGGCGACCAAGATCTTCGATCTGGCCCGGCAGGGCGGGACCGAGGCGCTGGTGGCGTACCTCGACGCGGGCGTTCCGGCCAACCTCACCAACGACCGCGGCGACTCCCTCGTGATGCTCGCCGCATACCACGGGCACGCCGAGGCGGTACGTGAGCTGCTCGCCCGGGGCGCCGAGGCGGACCGGGTCAACGACCGAGGTCAGACACCACTCGCCGGAGCGGTATTCAAAGGTGAGACGGAAGTGATCAGAGTGCTCCTGAAAGCGGGCGCGGACCCGGCGGCCGGCACTCCGTCGGCCGTCGACACCGCGCGCATGTTCGGCAAGGCGGACCTTCTGGAACTGTTCGGTACCCACTGACCCATCTGTTCTGACCAGTTAAAACACACAAAACGGGGGAGGCGGTACAGGGCCGCCGAAATTTCGGTCGCGGCAGGTCGAAGTGCCGAGTCATCATGACGTCGTGATTCACGGACGCGATGGCTGGGCAGGTGTTGCCGCACCGCGCGGGCCGTGATCGGCCCGCGCGGGCCACTGACGAGAGGCAGAGAGAAATGGTCTACAGCAAGCAAGAGACGGCGGGCGCCCCGACGTTGTGTCGCACGGCCAGGTAGTGCGTGTTCTCCGGTTGCGTCGACGCTTGATGTGAGGCTGTTTCCCATGTTCGATCCGGTCATAGCGCCCAGCGGTACGCTGCTCGGCCTGCTCCAGCGGGGCCGAGGCGACGGCACGCTGCACGCGCTCACCGCCCCGCGCGCCGAGGCGCTCGCGGCTCTGAACCACTGTGTGCTGAGCGACCCCCGCCACGACTGGCAGGTGGAGAACCGCTCCCTCTACTACGCCCGGCTCTACCTCGACCTGAACGGCGAGCTGGACGCCATCGAGGCACACCTCTTCGATCCCGAGGACGTTCTCGATCCCGAGGAGTCCCGCACCGGCCTCGCGCTGGCCGTGCTCGGGCACCTCGCCTCCTATGGCAGGAGGGACGCCCTCGAACTGCTGCGCAGGTACGCGGCGTGCGGCGCCAACTGGGCCTGGGCCCTGGACGAGCTGGCCCTGCGGGACGACGACGCGGGCCTGCGCGCCCTCGCCGCCCCGGTGCTCGCCCGTTTCGCCGCCGACGCCGAGGGCGAGGCCGAGCTGGCCGTCGCCGTACGGGACGCCTTCGAGCCACGGCCCTGGCGGCTGTGGGCCGAGGATCCCCGCGAGTCGATCGCCGCGCGCGTGCGTGCCGCGCAGGAGACCGGCTGCTTCGATCGCTGGCAACGCCAGATGCGACCTACCGGGCCCCGTCCGGGGTGGAGCGTGCAGGCGGTCTTCGAGTGGGCCCAGCAGGGCATCGAGCGGGGCGCGGCGCTCCATGTGCCCGCCGCCCGGTGTCTGGTCGCCGTCGCCGGGCCCGAGGACCGGCCGGAGATCCTCCGGGCCGCCGAGGACGGCACCGACGGAGCCCGCTGCACCGCGTTGCGCTACCTCGCCGACAGCAACGACCCCGCCGCGCTGAACCTGATCGAGGCCGCGGTGACCGACGGCACGGCCACCGTGGTGGAGGCCGCCGTCGACGCCTTCGAACGCATGCGCAGCATCGCCGCCGTCGGCCGCGCCCGCGGCTGGGCCCGCCGCCCCGACGCCCTCGGTGCGGCCGCCGGCCGGATGCTCGCCTGCCGGGGCGGCGCCCAGGACAGCGAACTGGTCCTCGCGGCGCTCCGGGAGGCCGTGCGCGGCGAAGGTCCCGACGCACCGACCCTCTGGACGCTCGTAGACGGCACCGGACGGCTCGGCATCGCCTGCGCCGCACCCGTCCTGCGCCACGTCTACCGCGAGACCGCCTCGTCACACCTGCGTGGCCGCACCGCCCGCGCCCTGGCCGCCACCGACCCCTCCTTCGCCACCGGCTTCGCCGTCGAATGCCTGTGGGACTGCGAGGAGACCACTCGCGAGATCGCCGCCCGGCACGCCGAGACCGGTGACGCCCGGGTCGTCGAACGACTCCGCCGGCTCGCCGCCGACCCCGCCGAGGAGGCCGAGGTCCAGACGGCCGTACGCAGCCGCATCGGACCGGACGCACCCGCCGTGTGACACGACACCACGGGGGACACGGCGGCACCACGGGATCCACGGGGAACGCGGCGGTACCGCGGGGAACGCACGTCGCGGGCGCGGACGACCGCCCGCCGGATGAACGGGCGATGACCGGCAGATCAGCCGGATATGGACACCGGCTGACCCGCTCGGGTGTGCAGAGCAACGCTCATGGGACGTTTAACATCCGGAAAGATCCACTTTGACGCGGCCACGTCCAGCACGGCGACAACACCGGTATGCGTGTCGTCATCGTGACCGAATCCTTTCCCCCCGATGTGAACGGCGTGGCCCACTGCGCGCTCCAGACCGCCCGACACCTCGTCGATCGCGGTCACGCTCCCCTCGTCGTCGCCCCCGCTCCCGCTCCCGGACACAAGCTCGCCGCGGCCGCCGCGCCGTGCCCCGTCGTCCACGTCCCCTCCCTCCCGCTCCCGGGCTATCCCCAGGTCCGAGTGGCTCTCCCCAGCCGCAGACTCGCGGCCGCGCTGATCGGGCACCGCCCCGACGTGGTGCACCTCGCCAGCCCCTTCATCCTCGGCGTCCGCGGCATGGCCGCCGCCGCACGGCTCGGCATCCCCGCCGTCGCCGTCTACCAGACCGACCTGGCCGGATACGCACGTACCTACGTGGGCGCCGGCGAGGCGGCCGCCTGGCGGCGGATCCGGTCCGTCCACGGTGCCGCCGACCGCACCCTCGCCCCGTCCACCGCCTCGATCGGCGACCTGGAGACGCATGGCGTCCCCCGGGTCCGGCTGTGGCAGCGCGGCGTGGACACCGTCCGCTTCCGCCCCGAGTTCCGCGACGAGTCGCTGCGCCGTGAGATCGCCCCGAACGGCGAGGTCATCGTCGGCTACGTGGGCCGGCTCGCCCCCGAGAAGCAGATCGAACTCCTCGCCGGGGTCTGCGGCCTGGAGGGCGTCAAGGTCGTGATCGTCGGCGACGGGCCCAGCCAGGCCCACCTCACCGAGGCGCTGCCCGGCGCGGTCTTCCTCGGCCGCCGTACCGGTGAGGACCTCGCCCGGATCTTCGCCTCGTTCGACGTCTTCGCCCACACCGGCCCCTTCGAGACCTTCTGCCAGACCGTGCAGGAGGCCATGGCGAGCGGTGTCCCGGTCGTGGCCCCCGCCGCCGGCGGTCCGATCGACCTGGTCGACCACGGCCGCACCGGGTTCCTGGTCCCGCCGCGCGACGCCGGGGCCGTACGGGAGGCCGTCGCCTCCCTCGTCGCCGACGCCGGCCTGCGGACCGCGTTCGGCGCCGCCGCGCGGGCCACCGTCGAGGGCCGCACCTGGGCCGCGGTCGGCGACCAGCTGATCGGCCACTACGAGGACGTGCTCGCGGCACGCCGGCCGGTGGTGGCGGCATGAGCGCCTCCCCGTCCGTCCTGCCGGCGCCGCTGCGCATCGTCCGGCTGGCGAACTTCGTCGCCCCCTCCTCCGGGGGGCTGCGCACCGCCCTGCGCGAACTCGGGAAGGGCTTCGTCGCGGCAGGTCACGAATCCGTCCTGATCGTGCCCGGCGAGCGCTACTCGGACCGGGACGAGGAGCAGGGCCGGGTCATCACCCTGCCCGGCCCGCTGCTGCCCGGCACCGGCGGCTACCGCGTCCTGGTCGACAAGCGGCGGGTGCAGACCCTGCTGGAACACCTCGCGCCCGACCGCCTGGAGGTGTCCGACCGCACCACCCTGCGCTGGACCGGCCGCTGGGCCCGGCGCGCCCGGATCCCGGCCGTGATGGTCTCCCACGAGACCGCCGACGGTGTCCTGCGCACCTGGGGCATGTCCGAGAACATGTCCCGCCGCACCGCCGACGCGCTCAACGTCCGTACGGCGCACACCTACGCGCGCGTGGTGTGCACCACCGAGTTCGCCGAACGCGAGTTCGTCCGCATCGGCGCCCGCAACGTCGTCCGCGCACCGCTGGGCGTCGACCTGGTGAGCCGCCACCCCTCGCTGCGCGACCTCGACCTGCGGGCCCGGTACGCGCGCGAGGACGAGACGCTGCTGGTGATGTGCTCGCGGCTGTCCGTGGAGAAGCGGCCGGGCACCGCCCTCGACGCCGTGGACGCGATGGTGCGGCGCGGGCGGCGGGTGGTTCTGATCGTCGCCGGTGACGGGCCGTTGCGCGAGCGCCTCGAACAGCGGGCGCGGGAGCGCAGGCTGCCGGTCACCTTCCTGGGGCACGTCTCCGACCGGAGCACCCTGGGGGCACTGCAGGCGTCCGCGGACGTCTGCCTGGCGCCGGGGCCCGCGGAGACCTTCGGGCTCGCCGCCCTGGAGGCCATGGCCTGCGGGACGCCGGTGGTCGCCAGCGCGTCCTCCGCGCTGCCCGAGGTGATCGGATCCGCGGGAGCCACCGCGGCCGACCGCGGGGAGGCGTTCGCCGACGCCGTGGAGACGGTCCTGGAGCGGTCCGCCGCCGAACGCCGGGAAACCGCACGCGCGCGTGCGGAGTGCTTCGGCTGGCGAACGGCCGTGGAGGCGTTCCTCGACGCGCACGACGCGCCGCTGACGTGCCGCCGGGACGGGAACGCGGCGACGGCACCGGCGCGTCGTGTCGTGCCGGAGGGCGTGGCATGAGAACCGTACGGTTCGTGGCGCTCGGCGACTCGCTGACCGAGGGCGTGGGCGACCCCGCAGGCGACGGGTGGCGCGGCTGGGCCGCGCTGCTGGCCGGCGGACTCGCCGCGCGGGACGTGGACTTCACCAACCTCGCGGTCAGCGGGGCGCAGACCCGGGACGTGCTGGAACGCCAGACCCCTGCCGCACTGGAACTGCGCCCCGACATCGTCGCGGTCGTCATAGGCGTCAACGACACCCTGCGCTGCACCTTCGACATCCACGCGGTGGCCGAACGGCTGGACAAGGTCTACGCCGCCTTCACCGCGTCGGGCGCGACCCTGCTCACGGCGTGCCTGCCCGACCCCGGTTCGATGCTCGGGCTGCCGGGCGCCCTGGCCCGCCCGCTGGCCCGCCGGCAGCGCGCGGTCAACACGGTGGTGCACGCGCTGTCCGAACGGTACGGCGCCGTCCACCTGCACGCGGCGGAGGGCGCCTGGCTCGCCGACCGCGCGATGTGGAGCGCGGACCGGCTGCACCCCGGCGAGCGCGGACACCGGCAGCTCGCCGTCCGCTTCCACGCCCTGCTCGCCCCGTTGGGCAAGGCGACCGGGACGGCTCCGTCGTCCGAGCCCGAGTTCCCGGCGCCGACCAGGAAGGCGAGCCTGCTCTGGCTGGCCACCGCCGGTACCGCCTGGGTGATCAGGCGCTGCCGCGACCTGCTGCCCCAGCTGCTGCGGCTGGCCGTCGACGAGATGCGGCACCGTCGCAAGGGCACCAGCGCCCGCCTGGACCTGAGCGCGTCGGCCGCGGTCTCCGCCGCGCTGGCCGCCCTCCAGCCACCGGAGCGCCCGGCCGACGCCGCGTGACGGGGAGCCCGGACGGGGTCTCAGCGGCGGCGTACGGTCACGAAGCGCAGGGGGGTGCCCGGCACCGCCTGGGCCACTGCCGGGAGGTCGGCGGCGCGGACCACCGCGATCACCGGATAGCCGCCGGTGGTCGGATGGTCGGCCAGGAACACCACCGGGCGGCCGTCCGGCGGGACCTGGACGGCACCGAGCACCATCCCCTCGCTCGGAAGCTCACCGGGACGGGCCCGCTCCAGGGCCGGCCCCTCCGTGCGCAGCCCGATGCGGTTGCTCGCCGACGACACCCGGTACGCGCGCGAGGTGAACACCCCGAAGGCCTCGGGCGTGAACCAGTCGGCGCGCGGCCCGGGCATCACCCGCAGCACCAGCTCCGCCGGCGGGGACGGCTGCGGCGCGACGTCCACGCGCGCGTGCGGGCCCGCCGGAGTGCCCAGCGGCAGCACGGTGCCGCCGGTCAGCGGCGCGGGTCCGAGCCCGGAGAGCAGATCCGTGGCCCGGCTGCCCAGCACCGGATCGACGGCGATCCCCCCGGCGACGGCCACATAGCTGCGCACCCCGGACAGAGCGGCCCCCACCTCCAGGAGCTCGCCGGCCGGCACCAGGACGGGCGCGCCCCATGCGGCCGGGCGCCCGCCCACCGCGACCGGGCACGGCGCGCCCGTGACCGCCACCACCACCGGGGAACGCGCCCGCAGGGCACAGCCGTCGAGGGTGGTCTCCAGGACGGCAGCCTCGGCGGAGTTGCCGACCAGGCGGTTGGCGAGGGCGGCGGCGGGCGCGTCCAGGGCACCGGAACGGGGCACCCCGAGATGTGCGTACCCGGGCCGCCCCCGGTCCTGCACGGTGGTCAGCGCCCCGGCCCGTACGACGACGAGCGCACGGTCGGTCATACGTCCCCCACCGGCACGAACCGGACCCGTGTCCCCGGCGCCAGCAGCGCGGCCGGCACGCGCGCGTGGTCCCACAGCACCGCCTCCGTCGTCCCGATCAGCTGCCAACCGCCCGGCGAGGAGCGCGGGTACACGCCGGTGTACGGCCCGGCCAGCGCCACCGCCCCCGTCGGAACGGCAGTGCGCGGGGTGGCCCGGCGCGGCACGTCGTAGCGGGCCGGGAGTCCGGTCAGGTAGCCGAAGCCGGGCGCGAAGCCGCAGAAGGCGACCGTGAACTCGGTGCCCGCGTGGATACGGGCCACCTCCCGTTCGGTCACCCGCCAGTGCGCGGCGACGTCGGCGAGGTCCGGGCCGTCGTACCGCACGGGGAGTTCGATCGCGGCACGCGCGCGTGGGGTAGTGCGGGGGAACCCGGCGGTGGTCAGCTCGGCGGCCCGGCGGGCGGGGTCGTCGACGCCGTCGAGCAGGACGGTGCGGGCGGCCGGCACGATCTCGCGGACCGTAAGCGAGCCCTCCGCCCGGCGGCGCACCAACTCGGCGTGCAGGGACTGCACTTCCGCGCCGGAGCCGACCTCGATGAGCAGGGCGTCGTCGCCCACGAGGTGGGTGGTCATGGGCATGGTGGTGCCGGCTCCGGTGCCGGTCTCCGTTCCTGTGCTCACGCGAACGCCGCCACGGTCACGCCCACGTCCGAGAGCCGTGCGCGCACCCTGCGCGCCAGCTCCACGGCGCCCGGGGTGTCGCCGTGCAGACAGAGCGAGCGGGCGCGTACGGTGATGCGCGCGCCGGAATGCGCGGTGACCGCGCCGGAGCGCGCGAGTTCCACCGAGCGCTCCACGACCGCCTCCGCGTCGCTCACCACCGCCCCCTCCCGCCCGCGCGGGACGAGCGTGCCCTCGTCGGTGTACGCACGGTCCGCGAACGCCTCCGTGACAGCCGGCAGCCCCGCCTTCGCCGCCAGCGCCAGCAACCGCGAACCGGGCAGCCCGAGCACGGGCAGCGAGCCGTCCGCGAGGAGCACCCCGTCGACCACCGCGGCGGCCTGCTCCTCGTCGTGCACCACCCGGTTGTAGAGCGCGCCGTGCGGTTTCACATAGGCCACACGCGAGCCCGCGGCGCGGGCGAAGACCTCGAGGGCGCCGATCTGGTAGGCCACTTCGGCGGCCAGCTCCGCGGGCGGCACGTCCATCGCGCGCCGCCCGAACCCCGCCAGGTCCCGGTAGGACACCTGGGCGCCGATCGTCACCCCGCGCCCGGCCGCCAGCTCGCACACCCGCCGCATGGTGGCCGCGTCCCCGGCGTGGAAACCGCAGGCCACGTTGGCGCTGGTGACGACGGACAGCAGCTGTTCGTCGTCGGTGAGCCGCCAGCGGCCGAAACCCTCGCCGAGGTCGGCGTTCAGATCGATCGAGGTCATGGATCCGCTGTCTTTCCTGTCAGGCCACACGGAACTGCTCGTCGCGGGCGTCGCTGATGAACATCTGGCCCGGCGCGTGGGTGATGGCGAACGGCGGCCGCGAGGCCATTACCGCCGCCTGCGGGGTCACCCCGCAGGCCCAGAACACCGGGATGTCGTCCGCTTCGGCGTCCACCGGGTCGCCGAAGTCGGGCCGACCGAGGTCGTCGATGCCGAGCGCCGAGGGATCGCCGCAGTGTACGGGGGAGCCGTGCACCGCCGGGAGCAGACTGCTCTCCCGGATCGCGGCCGACAGGTGCTGCGGCGGTACCGGGCGCATCGACACCACCATCGGCCCGCGCAGCCGCCCCGCCGGGCGGCACGGGCGGCTCGTCACGTACATGGGCACGTTCCGGCCCTGCTCGACGTGCCGGATCGGCACTCCGGCCGCGGCCAGCGCCCACTCGAACGTGAAGCTGCAGCCGAGCAGGAACGACACCAGGTCGTCCCGCCAGTAGGCCTGCACGTCCGTCGGCTCGTCCACCAACTCCCCGTCCCGCCACACCCGGTAGCGCGGCAGGTCGGTGCGCAGGTCCGCGCCCTGCGCGAGCACCGTGCCGGTGGCACCGGCGTCGGTGACGTCGAGCACCGGGCAGGGCTTGGGGTTGCGCTGGCAGAACAGCAGCATCTCGTAGGCCCAGTCGGCGGGTACCGAGATCAGATTGGCCTGCGTGTGACCGGCCGCGACCCCGGCCGTGGCGCCCGTGAGGCCGGCCCGGAAGCGGGCCCGGGCGGTTTCCGGGCGCCACGCGTGCGCGTGCCCGTCGGCCAGGACGACAGGGCGGTCCTCCGTCGAGAGGACGGGTTCCGTGCGGTTCACGCCAGTTCCTTTCCGCGCGTCTCCGGCAGTCCGAGCAGTGCCAGGGCGGCGAGTGCGTAACCGGCCGCGCCGAAGACCAGCGCGCCGCCGACGCCCCAGCTGTCGGCCAGGAAGCCCACCAGGGTCGGGAAGACCGCGCCGACCGCGCGTCCCGCGTTGTACGTGAAGCCCTGCCCGGTGCCGCGGACCGCCGTCGGGTACAGCTCGCTCAGGTACGAGCCGAAGCCGCTGAAGATCGCCGACATGCAGAAGCCGAGCGGGAAACCGAGCACCAGCAGCAGCGTGTCGGCGCTGCCGGGGATGTGCGCGTACGCCAGCACACAGACCGCCGAGAGCAGCGCGAAAAGCCAGATGTTGCGCCGTCGGCCCAGCCGGTCGGTGAGATGACCGCCGGTCAGGTAGCCGAGGAAGGCCCCGGAGATCAGGAAGGCCAGATAGCCGCCGGTGCCGACGACCGACAGCCCGCGCTCGGACTTCAGATAGGTCGGGATCCAGGTCGCCAGCGTGTAGTAGCCGCCCTGGACGCCCGTCGACAGCAGGCCCGCGAAGACGGTGGTGCGCAGCAGCCCCGGGGCCTCGGCCGTACCCGGTCGGAAGATCGCCGTGAACGAGCCGCGTGCCGCGCTCTGTTCACGCGCGGCCGTCGCCTGCGGGGCGTCGTGCACCCGGCGCCGCAGCCACACCACGAGCAGCGCGGGCAGTGCCCCGGTCCAGAACATCACCCGCCAGGCCAGGTCGTCGCCGACGAACGAGAAGACCAGCGTGTAGACGATCGCCGCGAGGGCCCAGCCGACGGCCCATGCGCTCTGCACCGCGCCCAGGGTGCGGCCCCGGTGCCGGGCGCTCGCGTACTCGGCGACCAGGATCGCGCCGACCGCCCACTCGCCGCCGAAACCGAGGCCCTGCAGGGCGCGGAACACCAGAAGGGTCTCGTAGTCGGGAGCGAAGCCGCAGGCCACCGTGAAGACCGCGTAGGTGATCACCGTGATCATCAGGGCCCGGACCCGGCCGACCCGGTCCGCGAACACGCCTGCCGCGGCGCCGCCGAGCGCGGAGACGACCAGGGTGACCGTGGTGAACAGGCCGGTCTGGCCGCTGTCCAGACCGAAGTGGGCCGCGAGCGCGACCATGCTCAGTGGCAGGGTGAAGTAATCGTACGAATCCAGGGCATAGCCGCCGAAAGCGCCGGCGAACGCGCGTCGTCCGCGGGGACCGAGGGCGGGCAGCCAGCCGAACGCGCCGCCCTCGGCGGGGCGTTCACCTCTGGCCGGGTGCGTGTCGGAGGTCACGGCTTGCGGTGGCGGAGTCGTGCTCATGGGCACCTCGCAGATGAGGGACGGAGGGTGCGGGGACCGAGCGGTGCTGAGCCGTTCCATGAGGATGGTGAGGGAGCGTGATGGAGCGAGGGAGCGTGAGGAGCACCGTAGAGGATCGTTCAACGATCCTTCAATAGCTACGTTGTCTCGCCCTTGGGACTGCGGTTGAATTCGGGCATGACAGAGCAGCTGACGGGACTGGCCGACGACCGTGCCCTCCTCGGGCGGACCAGCACCGCCGAACGGGTCTCCGACATCCTCAGGAGCCGGATCGCCGACGGCTACTTCCCGCCGGGCACCCGCCTGTCGGAAGACGGCATCGGCGGCGCGCTCGGCGTCTCCCGCAACACCCTGCGCGAGGCGTTCCGGCTGCTCACCCACGAACGCCTGCTCGTCCACGAACTCAACCGGGGCGTCTTCGTCCGGGTCCTGACCGTCGAGGACGTCGAGGACATCTACCGCACCCGCGCCCTCGTCGAGTGCGCCGTGGTCCGCGGCCTCGGCGAGCCGCCGTACGCCCTGGACGCACTGGCGGCGGCGGTCGCCGAGGGGCATTCGGCGGCGGCCGGAGATGACTGGAAAGCAGTGGGTACGGCCAATATCCACTTCCACCGCGAACTCGTCGCCCTGGCCCGCAGCGAACGCACCGACGAACTGATGCGCAGCGTCTTCGCCGAACTCCGCCTCGCCTTCCACGTGGTGGACGACCCGCACGCCCTGCACGAGCCGTACCTGGCCCGGAACCAGGAGATCCTCCAGGCCCTTCGAACCGGTGACCGGCGCGGCGCGGAACGCCTGCTGGAGACGTACCTCACGGACTCCCTGGAACGAGTGGTGGACGTCTACCGCCGCCGAGTCGACAGCGCCCCGTGAGTCCGGCGCCCCACAAGATGCGCGACCAACCCCCTTCGAGTCGCACTCCGGGAGCCGGCCTGCAGTATCCGGTCCCACCGGCGGAGCCCTCCCGCGTCGTTTGGGCCGTTGTCAGACCAAGGACCTAGTCTGTGCACCGTGACTTCGCCTGCACCGACGGACAGCGTTCCGCCCCAGCTCAGCGCGGGGCCGCGCCCGGCGCCGGGCCCGGCCGCCGACGAGGGGCTGGCGCGGCGGCTGCGCGCGCTCGCCTGCACCGCGCCGCTGCACGACCTCGACGCCCGCAAGGCGAACCTGGCCGGCGAGTACTCGGTGTACGGCATGGCCGAGGTGGCCCTCTCCGCCATCGACCTGGTCACGCTGAACATGGACTTCGACACCGGCGCCGACCACGAGCAGATCGTCGCCCGGCTCATCCCGCGCATCTCCGCCCAGACCCCGCACCGTCCCGCCGCCGAGCACGAGCGGGTGGCCCGCTGGGTCCTGGAGAACCTGATCAACGTCGGCAGCGTCGACCGCGGCTTCCGCGCGGTGTACGGCACCTTCGCGCCCGACGGCTCGTACGTCCGCCGGGACTACGACTTCAAGCTGATCGAGGAGGTGCCGGGCCCGGGCGGCACGGTCTACCTCCGCACGACCGACGAAGCGGTCAACGTCCTGGTCGGCGCCCTCGACACGGACGTCACCAGCGCCCAGATCGCCGCCGAGGTCAAACTGGAGGTGCTGATCAACCGCGGCCGGCTGGCCGACGCCCAGCTCGCCGCCGAGCAGGCCCGCTACCGGACCGTGCAGTACTCGGAGAGCCTGCGCCGCGCCCTGGAGGCCACCCGTCGCAACGTCCGCGCGGTGGACTGGCTCAACGCCGTGCCCGACATGATCGCCGAGGCGCTGGACCACGTCGCCGACCGGTACCGGCACGAGAACGCGATCCTCACCAACATCCGCAAGGCCCGTGACGAGACCGAGGACACCGAGAACAAGCGCCGCGCCGCCGAACTCGTCGACATCGTCAAGGACTGCATCCGACGGCACACCCAGTTGCAGTCGCGACTGCTGGAGGCCGGCCCGCTGTTCCGCGCGGAGCAGGACCGGCAGGCGTTCGCCACGCCCATGACGACGTCCGGGACAGACCTCTACGGTCATCTCCTGGCGCCGGTGCTGCCGTTGCCGCTGGAACAGGCGAGCCGGGTCACCGGGGCCTTCTTCGCGCGCGGGACCGGCCTGCGGACACCGGTCTCGGTGCGGGTGGGCGACCTCGTCGACATACTGCTGACGCCGCCCGTCGAGCGGGAGCACCTCGGTGCGGAGATGCCCGAGCCGGACCTGATCGCCACGCCGGACGACAGCCGGTTCAGCGAGGCGCAGCTGGCGGCCGCGACGGAACTGCTGGACCTGCCGGCCGACGCGCCGCGGCGGTTGTCGGGGCTGCTTGCCGAGGCCCGCCGCACCGATCCCGAGCTGCCCTATCTGGTGGCCCTGCTGGCGGTGCACGCGGCCAGCCCTGCGGTCGGTACGGCGTACCGGCAGGGGGAGGAGAAGCTGCTGTTCGCCGTGGACGACGGGACAGAGCTGGACGATCCCGAGTTCGGCGGGGCGGATCTGATCGTGGGCACCGCTCTGCTCGACGCGGCGGGGATGGCGGCGGACCGGACCGAGGCCGCCTGATGCCGTGTGTCGGGTGTGAGACCCGTGAACTTCTGCCTGTCCCTGAGTTCGAGGAGTTGTCGTTGTGAGCGAGTACGTCGAGGCCGAGGTGTCTGCCGGGGCGGCGCCCGCTGCCGTCACGCCGGCCGACGCCGCCGATGCCGCGCGGCTCGTCGCCTTCGGGCTGCAGCCCAAGCTGCAGCCCGCGCGAGACCAGGAGTACACGGAGCTGCTGCGGCGCCACCGGGAGGACCCCGCGTTCGCGCGGCTCGCGGATGCCGTGGCCGCCGGTCTCGGGCTCGTGGTCCTCGAGGTGTCACCCCGCGCGGGGATGGCGGTGACCGCCGCGGAGGACTCGGTGTTCGCGGTTCGCATGGGCGACTACGCACGTCGCACCTCCGCGGACGGCGGCGACCGGTTCCTGCACGGGCTCGCCCATCTCGCCGTCGCCGCGCTGGCGTTCCCCCGCCCCGAGGACCTGGCCGACGACGGCTACATCGGGCGGATCACGGTCAACGGTGTCGACGCCTTCGTCCGGCAGGCCTGCCGTCGCCTGGAGGAGCGGGCGGAGGAACTGGGGGAGAACACCGACCCGGCCACCGACGCGCCCGGCCTGGAGGCCGCCTGGCGGATCTGGGCCAGGCGCAGCGCGACCGGCGCCACCAAGGACGCCCGCAGGCTCGCCGGTTCCACCACCGGCATCATCGGCAAGGCGGTCGCCTTCCTCACCGACTCCGGCTTCCTCCAGCGCACGGGTGACGACCAGGGCGGCACCTACCGCACGACGGCCCGCTACCAGCTCCAGGTACGGGACATGGCAGGCAGCGCCGCCATGGCCGAGCTGCTCGAACTGGGGGTCGTCCCGGTCACCGACGGCACGGCCAGCCTGATGCCCGCCGAGCACACCGAGGACCTGGACCTGGTCGCCGACGCCGGGCTGCCGTTCCACTCCTGAGCCCTCCGTACCCCTTTACCCCTTTCCCACGTATTACGAGAGTCCGCCATGTACGAGCTGTCCCGGGTCCGCCTCTACTCCATCGGGCCGGCCGGTGCGCGCTACGCCGACACGGTGCTGGACCTGCGGGGCGTCGGCGAGCCGGTGCCCGACCCCGCCCCCACCCAGGCGGAGTTCTTCGAGGAGGAGCCGGTCGGGCCGCCGCGTCGGCCCGCGCCCGCCGGCGTGCTCTTCCTGGAGAACGGCGGCGGCAAGTCGGTGCTGCTCAAACTGATCTTCTCGGTGATGCTGCCGGGGCACCGGAACACCCTCGGCGGCGCCAGCTCGGGTGTGCTGCGCAAGTTCCTGCTCGCCGACGACTGCGGGCACGTCGCCCTGGAGTGGCAGCACACGCTCACCGGTGAGTGCGTGGTCGTCGGCAAGGTGAGCGAGTGGCGCGGGAGGCAGGTCTCGAACGACCCGCGGAAGTTCGCGGAGGCCTGGTACTCGTTCCGCCCCGGTCCGGGTCTCTCGCTCGACAGCCTGCCCGTCGCCGAGTCCACCGCCGTACGGCCGCCCGTGGAGGGCGCCTCCGGGGCGCAGGGACGGCGTCGCACCATGAAGGGGTTCCGGGACGCCATCTCCGAGGCGAGCAAGGTGTACCCGCACCTGGAAGTGCACTGGGAGGAGATCCACGACCGCTGGATCGAGCACCTCGGCGACCTCGGCCTGGACCCCGAACTCTTCCGTTACCAGCGGGAGATGAATGCCGACGAGGGCGAGGCAGCCGGCCTGTTCGCGGTGAAGAAGGACTCCGACTTCACCGACCTGCTGCTGCGCGCCGTCACCGACACCCGGGACACCGACGGACTGGCCGACCTGGTGGGCGGCTTCGGCAACAAGCTGGGGCGGCGCGCCGAACTGATCGCCGAGCGGGACTTCACCGCCGGCTCGGTGGACCTGCTCGGGCGGATCGTGGAGGCCGCCGAGGCACGCTCACGGGCGCGCGACATCCACGCCGGCGCCGAGCGCCGTACCCGCACGCTGGCGCGGCGCCTGTCCGCGCGAGGCGTCGAGGAGCGGGCCCGTGCCGGCGACCTCGCCCAGCAGGTCACGGCAGCCGCCCACGCGGTCACCCACTCCGAGGACGCCCGCGAGCGCAGCGCGCTGATCGCCGCCGAACTCGCCTACCGGCACGCCTCGCTGGCGCTGGCCGTCGGTGAGAAGTCCGCCGCCGCGCAGAAGCGCGAACTGGCCGAGGCGCGCACCCTGCACTCCGCCTGGCAGGCCGCCGAGGCCGTCCTGCGCCACCGCGCCGCCGCCGACCGTGTCGCGCGCGTGGCCGCCGCCATCCAGGAAGCCGAGCGCGACGCGGCCCCCGCCCTCGCCGCCCGCGCCAGGGCCGCCGTGGATCTCGTACGCGCCCTGCACGCCGCCGCCGAGAGCGCCGAGCACCTCGCCAACGAGGAGGAGGAGCGGTCCGCCGCCCTCCAGGAGGTCGGCGACGCCGCGTACCGCGACTCCACCGCCGCCGCCACCGAGGCCCAGCGAGCCCGCAGCGAGGTCGGGCATCTGCGCCAGCGCCTCGGCGAGGTCGAGCAGGAGACGGCCGAGGCGGTCCGCGCGGGCTGGCTCGACGACAGTGCCCCGGACGCCGACCCGGCCCGGGCCGCGCTCGCCGCGAGCGACGCCGAGAAGACGGCCGTCACCGCCTGGGACACCGCCCGCGAGGCCTCCCGCAAGACGAGCGAGCACGCCCGCGAGGCAGCCGCCGCCGAGTCCCGTGCCGAACTCACGGCGGCCCGCGCGGCGGACGCGGCGACCGCGGCGGAGCGGACGTACGACGCCGAGAAGCGGCTGGCCGAGAGCCTTGCCGCGGAGGACCGGCTCGCCGAACTGCTGGGCCTCACCGGTTCCCGTACGGTCATCCCGCGGCCCCGGCACGCGGGCGGCGAAGACACGCTCAGCCCCGAGGAACTCGACCGGTTCGCCGACGAGTTGCGCGAACTGCTCGACGACGCCGTCGGCTCCGCCGAACGCCACCTGTTCGAACTGCGCACGGCGGCCGCCGACGACTCCCGGATCCTCGGCGCCCTGGGTGACGGCGGTCTGCTGCCGCCCGGACCGGACGTGCTGGCCACCGTCGAGTTCCTCGGCGAACACGGCATCCCGGCGCTGCCCGGCTGGCGCTATCTCGCGCAGGCCGTCGACCCCGCAGACCACGCGCGCGTGCTGGCCGCCCGCCCCGAACTCGTCGACGGCGTCGTCATCACCGACCCCGACACACACGCCCGGGCCCGCGAGGCGCTGAGCGACGCGGCCCTGCTGCCGCGCTCCGCCGTCGCCGTCGGCACGGCCGCCGCCCTGCTCGCACCGACCCCGCCCGCCGACGCCACCCCGGGCGACGTGTTCCTCGTACCGCCGAACCCGGCCATGCACGACGAGCACGCCGCCGACGAGGAACGGCAGGCGCTGCGGGCCCGGGCGACCGAGCGGGACGAGGAGATCCGCACCCTCGCCGCGCGGCTCGGAAAGGACCGCGAACTGGCCGCCAGGCTCGCCTCCTGGCGCACCGGCTGCCCCGCCGGACGGCTCGTGGAGCTGGCCCAGGCCGCCCAGGAGGCGCGCGTGTTCGCCGAGGAGGCCGAGGCAGAGCTGGCCGAGGCGCGGACCGTGCGGGCCGAGGCCGAGGAGGCCGCCGCCGAGGCCGCACAGGTACGCGACGAGCGGCAGGAGGCCGCACAGAAGGCCCGGCGCGCCGCCGACGCCCTGGCCGGGCTCGCGTTCCGGCTGCGCGAGCGGGCCGGCTGGCAGGTCAAGCTCCGCGAACTCGCCGACGAGGCGGCCGAGTCGGAGGCCCGCGCCCAGTCCTGTCTGGAGCGCGCCCGCGCCGCCGACGAGGACCGGCGCGGCGCCCAGCGTGCCGCGGACGACGCCCGCCGCACCGCCCGAGCCCTGCGTGCCGAGCGCTCCGAGATCGCCGGTGCCCCCGACGACGTACCCGATGTGGACGAGGACGCCCCGAAGTCCTCACTGCCCGCCCTGCGCGAGGCCTACCGGACCGCTTCCCAGGTGTACGAGAAGGTCGGCGTCGGCGCCGATCTGCGTGCCGAGCAGGCCCGCGCGGAAAGCGACGACAGCGCCGCCCTCGCCGAGCTGAACCGCCTGAGCAACAAGGTCCGTACCCGCGCGGAGCAGTTGCTCCAGTCGCCGGACGGCTCCGACGGCCCCTCCCGGCAGGCCGCCGCCGCCCGCGCTGAGGAACTGGTACAGCTCCTGGAGACCCGGATGTCCACCGCCAGCGAGCAGCTCGGACGGCTGCGCGGCGAGGCCGAACGGCACGCCCCGCAGGACGGCGGGGTCCACACCGAACTCCCCGAGGAGTTCCAGCCGCGCGACGCCGAGCACGCACAGGCGCTGCTGCGCACCGCCGCCGCCGAACTGGCCTCCCGCACCGAGGCGCTGGCCCAGGCGAGGGAGGCCCACGCCGAACTGCTGGCGGCCCACCGAGCGGCCGAGGACGCGGCGAGCGGCTTCGACGAACTCGCGGCCATGCTCCGTGACCTGCTGCGCGAACACACCGCCGAGGAGGAGCAGGCGGAGCCGGAGCCCTACCCCGGCAGCCCGGAGGAGGCCCGGCAGTCCGCCGCCGAGGCCCGCAGGTCGCTGCGCGGCTGCGCCGGTGACCTGTCCGCCGCCGAGGCCGCCGTACGCGAGGCGAGCGATGTGCTCGTACGGCACGCCAACTCCACCCGCTACGAGGCCGTACGCACCCCCGCCCGGCAGCAGATCCGCGAGCTGCCCGCCGCCGCGCTGCCCGAGCACGCCCAGAAGTGGGCCGACGCCTTCGCTCCGCGGCTGCGGGTCCTGACCGACGAACTGGCCCAGCTGGAACGGAACCGGGACTCGATCGTGGACCGGCTGCGCGGGCTGGTGGAGTCCGCGCTGGCCACCCTGCGGTCCGCGCAGCGGCTGTCCCGGCTGCCCGAGGGGCTCGGTGAGTGGTCCGGGCAGGAGTTCCTGCGCATCCGTTTCGAGGAACCCGACCAGGCCACCCTCACCGAACGCCTCGGCGAGGTCATCGACGAGGCGACCAGAGCCGCCGTGAAGAAGAACTCCGATCTGCGCCGGGACGGAATGTCGCTGCTGCTGCGGGGCGTCGCGGCGGCGCTGCAGCCGAAGGGCATCGCCGTGGAGATCCTCAAGCCGGACGCGGTGCTGCGCGCGGAGCGGGTGCCGGTGGGTCAGATGGGCGACGTGTTCTCCGGCGGGCAGCTGCTGACCGCCGCGATCGCCCTGTACTGCACGATGGCCGCCCTGCGGTCCAACGACCGGGGGCGGGACAAGCACCGGCACGCCGGGACGCTCTTCCTCGACAACCCCATCGGCCGTGCCAACGCCACCTACCTGCTGGAGCTCCAGCGAGCGGTGTCGGACGCCTTGGGCGTGCAACTGCTCTACACGACCGGGTTGTTCGACACCACCGCGCTGGCCGAGTTCCCGCTGGTCATCCGCTTGCGCAACGACGCCGACCTGCGGGCCGGTCTGAAGTACATCAGCGTGGAGGAACATCTCCGGCCCGGGCTGCCGCAGCAGCCGCAGGCCGGTGAGGCCGTGCACAGCGAGATCACGGCCACCCGGATGTTCAAGAAGCCGTCGGCCTGAGGGCTCCCTGGTCCACCGGTGGGCACGGTGGCCTTACGCGGGTGTCCTCAGGGGTGGGACAGCTGCCCGGCCTGGCCGCCGCGCCGACGTATCCGCTTCTGTTCGCGCCCGGCGGCACGCTCCTGCCGCCGGGCCGCGCGCCGCTCGCGCCGCAGTGCCCGCGCCGTGCTGCTCGGCTCGGAGACCACGCCGTTGCGCTGGTTCCACACCTGGCGGGTCACCCAGACGTCCACGACGCTCCAGGTGGCCACCACTGTGCTCACCACGCTGCTGATCACCATCGGGAACGCCAGCCAGGACTCCGCCATCGTGCAGAAGAACGCCACCATGGCCAGGATCAGCGTCACCGAGATGATGATCAGCGCCCGGACCCCCGCGGTGCGCACCGGGTCCGGCATCCGGTACCGCTTGGCGGGTTCCTCGACCCACAACGGCCGGTACCGCGCGTGCTGTTGCGCCGTCGAGCGCGTGACCGCACCGTCCTCGGGCGCCAATCGCCGCTGAGCCGTCCCCATCAACGTGTCACTCCCCACCGCCGGCAGACCATCGCACCGGAGTCCGACGACCCCGGCTCCCCAGTGGCTGCCCGGCTTACGTTGTTTTACGCCGCCGGGATACGGGATACGGCTCCTGTGGCCGATTCCGCACCCATTGCCCACCAACAAGGACGAACGAACTCGCCCGATGATTCCCGACCAGCGAAAAATTCCGGCCAACTGATCCTTCGTGCCGTTCCCGCCGTACTCGCGCGAAGTCGGCGCGATCGCGGTGGCAATCTCCCGCAATGCCCGGACAACTCCTCCTGTCCGTTCCTGTCTGTCCGCCATGTCCCTGCCCCGATGCGGAAGTTCACCGCCCGGACAGTTCTTCGAGTTATCCATGTGGCGGTAGTAGGCTCGCGCCGTTTGTTGACGCACATCTGTACCCCCGCCCCGCGGGGGTCAAGCTGGGGGAGGCCATGCGCTTTCGCGGGAAGTCGATCCGCCGGAAGATCGTGGCGCTGCTTCTCGTGCCGCTGGTGTCCCTGACAGCCGTCTGGGGCTTCACTGCCGTGCTCACCGGGCGTGAAGTCAGCCGGCTGTTCCAGGTGTCGGACGTCGTCGAGGACATCGGCTACCCCACCGACGACACCATTCAGGTCCTCCAGCAGGAACGCCGGCAGACCCTCGTCTATCTCGCCGACCCGCGTGCCGCCGACGCGCTCGCCGCACTGCGCCGCACCCGCACCGCCACCGACGATGCCGTCGCCAGGCTCCGCGCGAACGCGCAGAAGGGCGACGTCCGCGACGCCGTGAACGCGGACGACGGCGAACGCCTCACCGCCGTGCTCGACGCCTTCGACGGCCTCGCCCCCCTGCGTCGCAGCGTGGAGGCAGGCACCGTCAGGCGTTCCCAGGCCTTCGACCTGTACAACCGCCTCGTCGAACCCTGCTACGCGCTGCTGACCAGTCTCGACGGCCTGGACGACGTCGAGATGGAGAAGCAGGGCCACGCCCTCGACAACCTCACCCTCGCCCGGGAACTCCTCTCCCGTGAGGACGCCCTGCTCGGCTCGTCCCTGGTCGTCGGGAAGATCTCACGTGACGAGACCCGTGAGATCTCCGACCTGGTCGCCCAGCGCACCCTCCTCTACGACACCAGCCTGCCGCTGCTCCCGGCCTCGGAACGCGACCGCTTCGACCGCTTCTGGAAGGACGCCACCAGCGCTCCGCTGCGGGCCGCGGAGCAGTCCGTCATCGCCCTGGGATCCGGGACACCCGACGACGTCACCGCGAAGAGCTGGGACACCGCCGCAGGCAGCGTCCTGAAGGAACTGGGCACACTCGACGACCAGGTCGCCGACGGCTACCAGAACCGCATCCGACCCGTCGCCGTCAGCGTGATCGTCCAGGCGGCCGTCGTCGGAGTCCTCGGACTGGTCGCCGTGCTGTTCTCGCTCATCATGTCGGTCCGGGTCGGCCGCGCCCTCATCCGTGACCTGCGGTTGCTGCGCCAAGAGGCGCACGAGGCCTCCGGGGTCCGGCTGCCGAGCGTGATGCGCCGGCTGTCCGCCGGGGAACTGGTCGACGTGGAGACCGAGGTCCCGCGCCTGGAGTACGACAAGAACGAGATCGGCGAGGTCGGCCAGGCCGTCAACACCCTCCAGCGCGCCGCCGTGGAGGCCGCCGTCAAGCAGGCCGAACTGCGCTCCGGCGTCTCCGAGGTCTTCGTCAACCTCGCCCGCCGCAGCCAGGTCCTGCTGCACAAGCAGCTCACCCTGCTCGACACCATGGAACGCAGGACCGAGGACACCGACGAACTCGCCGACCTCTTCCGCCTCGACCACCTCACCACCCGGATGCGCCGCCACGCCGAGGGTCTGGTGATCCTCTCCGGCGCCGCCCCCTCGCGCCAGTGGCGCCGGCCCATCCAGCTGATGGACGTGGTGCGCGCCGCCGTCGCCGAGGTCGAGGACTACGAGCGCATAGAGGTGCGCCGGCTGCCGCGCGTCGCCGTCACCGGCCCCGCCGTCGCCGACCTCACCCACCTCGTGGCCGAACTCCTGGAGAACGCCACGGTGTTCTCGCCGCCGCACACCGCCGTGCAGGTCCTCGGCGAACGTGTCGCCAACGGCTTCACCCTGGAGATCCACGACAGGGGTCTCGGCATGGCCGCCGAGGCGCTGCTCGAGGCCAACCTGAGGCTTGCCGAGACACCCGAGTTCGAGCTCTCCGACACCGACCGGCTCGGACTGTTCGTGGTCAGCCGCCTCGCCCAGCGCCAGAACGTACGTGTGTCGCTCCAGCCGTCGCCCTACGGCGGCACCACCGCGGTCGTCTTCATTCCCGACGTGCTGCTCACCGACGATGTCCCCGACACCAACGGCATCGGCTTCCGCCTCGACCGCGGCCACCTCTCCCCGCAGGCCGAGCCCGAGAAGAGCCGGGCCGCCGCTCTGAGCCAGGTCCCCGCGCACCGGCCCGGAACGCCGGCCGCGCCGCTCGACGGGCCGGTCGAGCTGGAGGCGCCGGTCGACCTGGACGCACTGGGCGGCTTCCCGGGCGCCCTCACCGGCGACGACAGCGAACGCGGCGGACTGTTCCACCCCCGCCGCTCCCTCACCCGGGCCGACGACGACACCGCGCCCGCCGTGGGCGAGCCTCATCGGAGCGCGCCCGGGGCCGCGGACGCCCTCCACGACGAACGCCCCGGTGGACCCGTGGCACTGCCCAGACGGCATGCGCCCAAGCTGATCAGCTCGCACGGCAAGCCCGTCACCGAGCCGCGCTCCCGCCGCGCCGAGCCCGACGACCGGGAGCAGGCGGACCCGGGCCGCCCCGAACCGGGCGGACTCACCCCGCTGCCGTCCCGCCGCCGCACCGACGCCGCCGGGCACCGCGCCACCAGCTCGGCCGAACGGCCCGGGGAACACCCGGCGTACCCGGCCGAACCCGCCGGGCCTGCCGCCCTGCCGCGGCGCGCCCGCCGCTCCGAGATCACCACCGGCAGCGGCCCCGACGACTCCGTCCCGCCCCTCGACAGCACGCCCCCGGAGGCCGAATCCGGCACCCGGCCGCTGCCCAGGCGGGTACGGCAGGCCAACCTGGCCCCACAACTGCGACAGGACCCCGCACGACCCGCCCCGCGCGAGCCGGAACCCGTCGAGCGTGACGCCGACGAGGTCCGCAGCCGCATGGCCTCGCTCCAGCGCGGCTGGCAGCGCGGGCGGGCGGAGAACGCCACGGGCGACGGGGCCCGGCAGAGCACAGCACAAGGAACGACTAAGGGGGACGGTCGATGACCGATCCGATGGCGACCGGCCGCACGGCGACGAACAAGGGCGAGCTGAACTGGCTCCTGGACGACCTGGTGGACCGGGTGGCCAGCATCCGCAAGGCAGTCGTGCTCTCCGGCGACGGCCTGCCCACCGGTGTCTCCAAGGACCTCACCAGAGAGGACAGCGAGCACCTGGCGGCCGTGGCCTCCGGCTTCCACAGCCTCGCCAAGGGCGTGGGCCGCCACTTCGAGGCGGGCAGTGTCCGGCAGACCGTCGTCGAGCTCGACGACGCGTTCCTGTTCGTCACCGCCGCCGGGGACGGCAGCTGCCTCGCCGTCCTCTCCGACGCCGACTCCGACGTCGGCCAGGTCGCGTACGAGATGACCCTGCTGGTCAAGCGGGTCGGCGTACATCTGGGGTCCGCTCCGCGCACCGATCTGCCCGCAGGCGGGTAGTGGGATGACATGAGCGCAGACGGTCAGGGAACAGGTCACTGGTTCGACGACGAGGCCGGACCGGTCGTCCGTCCGTACGCCATGACGCGCGGCCGCACCACGAGTCCGGCCCAGCACCGCCTCGACCTGATCGCGGTGGTCGTCACGGAGCCCCACGCGGACGACCCCGAGGCCGACCGGATGCTGTCCCCGGAACACGTCGACATCGTGGAGCTCTGCCGCGACGTACCGCAGTCGGTCGCCGAGCTGGCTTCGGAACTCGATCTGCCCATCGGAGTGGTCCGGGTCCTCATCGGCGACCTCGTCGCCGGGGAACTCGTCCACGTCAACCGGCCGGTGCCCCCGGCCGAGCTGGTGGACGAGAGTATTCTGCGCGACGTGATCAACGGCCTCCGGGCGCTGTGACCGGCGTGGAAGCGGAGTAGTGACGTGACAGGCTGGCAGTTCTGGGTCGACCGCGGCGGTACGTTCACCGACGTCGTCGCGCGACGCCCGGACGGCCGGCTGCTCACCCACAAGCTGCTCTCCGACAACCCCGCGCGGTACGCCGACGCCGCCGTGGCGGGCGTCCGTGAACTCCTCGCCGGCTCCGACGACCCCGTGGACGCCGTCCGCATGGGCACCACGGTCGCCACGAACGCGCTCCTGGAACGCAAGGGCGAGCGCACCCTTCTGGTCGTCACCCGCGGCTTCCGCGACGCCCTGAGCATCGCCTACCAGAACCGCCCCCGCATCTTCGCCCGCCGCATCGACCTGCCCGAGCTGCTGTACGAACGCGTCGTCGAGGCCGACGAACGCATCGCCGCCGACGGCACCGTCCTGCGCGCCCCCGACCTGGACGCCCTGGCGGGCCCGCTTCGGCAGGCGTACGACGACGGGATCCGCGCGGTCGCCGTCGTCTGCGTGCACAGCCACCTGCACCCCGCCCACGAGCGGGCGATCGGCGAGCTGGCCGCCCGCACCGGCTTCCCGCAGATCTCGCTGTCCAGCGAGGTCAGCCCGCTGATGAAGCTCGTCCCACGCGGCGACACCGCCGTCGTCGACGCCTACCTGTCGCCTGTCCTGCGCCGCTACGTCCGCCGTGTCGCCGACGCACTCGAAGGCGTGCGGCTGATGTTCATGCAGTCCAACGGCGGCCTCGCCGAAGCCGGGCAGTTCCGCGGCAAGGACGCCGTCCTCTCCGGGCCGGCCGGAGGCATCGTCGGCATGGCCAGGATGTCGCAGCTCGCCGGGTTCGACCGCGTCATCGGCTTCGACATGGGCGGCACCTCGACCGACGTGTCCCACTTCGCCGGCGAGTACGAGCGGGTCTTCACCACCCAGATCGCGGGCGTCCGGCTGCGCGCCCCCATGCTGGACATCCACACCGTCGCCGCGGGCGGCGGCTCGGTGCTGCACTTCGACGGCTCCCGCTACCGCGTCGGCCCGGACTCGGCCGGCGCCGACCCCGGCCCGGCCTGCTACCGCGGCGGCGGCCCGCTCGCCGTCACCGACGCCAACGTCATGCTCGGCCGTATCCAGCCCGCCCACTTCCCTCACGTCTTCGGCCCGGAGGGGGACCGGCCCCTGGACGCCGACCTCGTCCGCGCCCGGTTCACCGACCTCGCGCGGGAGATCCGCGAGCAGACCGGCGACGACCGCACCCCGGAACAGGTCGCCGAGGGCTACCTGAGTATCGCCGTCGCCCACATCGCGGGCGCCGTGAAGCGGATCTCCGTGCAGAAGGGCCACGACGTCACCCGGTACGCCCTCACCACCTTCGGCGGCGCCGGCGGGCAGCACGCGTGCCCGGTCGCCGACTCGCTCGGGATCCGCACCGTCCTGGTGCCGCCGATGGCGGGTGTCCTCTCCGCACTCGGCATCGGGCTCGCCGACACCACCGCCATGCGCGAACAGTCCGTCGAGGTCCTTCTGGAGCCCGCCGCCATGCCCGGCGTCCGCAGGACCGCCGACGACCTGGAAGCCGCGGCCCGCGCCGAGCTCCGTGCCGAGGACGTCCCCGAGGACCGTATCGAGGTGACCCGCCGCGCCCAGCTCCGCTACGACGGCACCGACACGGTCCTGACCGTCGAACTCACCGAACCGGACGCGATGAAACACGCCTTCGAAGACCGTCATCGCGCCACGTACTCCTTCACCCTCGACCGTCCGGTCGTCGTCGAAGCCCTCTCCGTGGAAGCCACCGGCATCACCCCACCCCCCGATCTCTCCGCCCTCGCCCCTTACGAAGGCCGTCCCGCCGCCCCGGAAACCGCGCGCCTGCACACCGGCGGCGCCTGGCGCGACGTACCCCTCCACCGCCGCGAGGAGCTGCCTCCCGGCGAGCCCGTCACCGGCCCGGCGATCATCACCGAGGCCAGTGCCACGACTGTGGTCGACGACGGTTGGCGGGCCACGGCGACCGACGACGGGCATCTGGTCATGGAACGCGTGGCGGTTACGCAGAGTTCCGAACTCGACACAAAGGCCGATCCGGTTCTGCTTGAGGTCTTCAACAACCTCTTCATGTCCATCGCCGAGCAGATGGGCGCCCGGCTCGAGTCGACGGCCCAGTCCGTCAACATCAAGGAACGCCTGGACTTCTCCTGCGCCCTGTTCGACCCGGACGGGAACCTGGTGGCCAACGCCCCCCACATCCCCGTCCACCTGGGCTCGATGGGCACCAGCGTCAAAGAGGTCATCCGCCGACGCGGCGCCTCGATGCGTCCCGGCGACAGCTACGCCGTCAACGACCCCTACCACGGCGGAACCCACCTGCCCGACGTCACCGTGATCACTCCGGTCTTCGGTACCGGCGGCGCGACGATCACAAAGGGTGACGGTCCGGAGATCCTCTTCCACGTCGCATCCCGGGGCCACCACGCCGAGATCGGTGGTGTCGCCCCCGGCTCGATGCCCGCGAACAGCCGCACCATCGAGGAGGAGGGAGTGCTCTTCGACAACTGGCTGCTCGCCGAGAACGGCCGGTTCCGAGAGGCCGAGACCCACCGGCTGCTCGCCGAGGCCCGCCATCCGTCCCGCAACATCCGCACCAACCTCGCCGACCTGCGCGCCCAGATCGCCGCCAACCGCAAGGGCGTCGACGAGGTCGGCCGCATGATCGAGGAGTTCGGCCTCGACGTCGTCCAGGCCTACATGCGCCACGTCCAGGACAACGCCGAGGACGCCGTCCGCAGGGTCGTCGACACCCTGGACGACGGCGAGTACGCCTACGAGACCGACTCCGGCGCCGTCATCCGGGTGAGCGTCCGCGTGGACCGCGGCAACCGTCGGGCGACCATCGACTTCACGGGCACCTCCGCGCAGCTCGCCACCAACTTCAACGCCCCGTTCTCCGTCGTCAACGCGGCTGTGCTGTACGTCTTCCGTACCCTGGTCGCCGACGACATCCCACTGAACGACGGCTGTCTGCGGCCCCTGGACATCATCGTCCCCCCAGGTTCGATGCTCGCTCCCGAGCCGCCGGCCGCCGTTGTCGCGGGCAACGTCGAGACCTCCCAGGCCATCACCGGCGCCCTGTACGCGGCCCTGGGCGTCCAGGCCGAAGGGTCCGGGACCATGAACAACGTCACCTTCGGCAACGAGCGCCACCAGTACTACGAGACCGTCGCCTCCGGATCCGGGGCGGGCGACGGATTTCCCGGAGCGAGCGTCGTACAGACCCACATGACCAACTCCCGGCTCACCGACCCGGAAGTCCTGGAATGGCGGCTGCCCGTGCGCCTCGACGAGTTCGCCGTACGGCGGGGCAGTGGCGGCGCGGGTCGCTGGCGCGGCGGGGACGGCGCGGTCCGCCGTATCCGCTTCCTCGAACCCATGACCGTCTCCACCCTCTCCCAGCACCGTCGCGTCCCGCCGTACGGCATGGCGGGCGGGGCGCCGGGCGCGCTCGGCGCCAACCGGGTGGAGCGGGCGGACGGCACGGTCACCGAACTCGGCGGCAGCGGCACGACGGACGTCGGCACCGACGACGTACTCGTCGTCGAAACCCCGGGTGGCGGCGGATACGGACATCCGTCACCCGGCGAGTCACCAAGAACGAACCGCATCAAGAACCAACCGCATCAAGAACGACTCCATCAAGAACAACCCCGTCAAGAACAACCCCGTCAAGAATGACCCTCATCAAGCAGGAGAAGAGATCGATGATCTTCGGGCGATCTGAGCGCGGCAAGCCCCTGGTCGAGCCCGTCACGCTCAAGATCCTCGTGGCCGGCGGCTTCGGCGTGGGCAAGACGACGCTGGTCGGCGCGGTCAGCGAGATCAGGCCGTTGCGCACCGAGGAGTTGCTCACCGAGGCAGGGCGGCCCGTCGACGACACCTCCGGCGTCGAGGGCAAGCACACCACCACCGTCGCCATGGACTTCGGCCGCATCACCCTGCGCGAGGACCTGGTGCTGTACCTGTTCGGCACGCCCGGACAGGAACGGTTCTGGTTCATGTGGGACGAGCTGTCCGAGGGCGCGCTGGGTGCCGTCGTGCTCGCCGACACCCGCCGCCTGGAGGACTGTTTCGCCGCCGTCGACTACTTCGAGCGGCGTTCCATCCCCTTCCTCGTGGGCGTCAACTGCTTCGAGGGCTCGGACCGGTACCCGGCGGAGGACATCCGCCGCGCCCTCGACCTCGACCCGGACGTACCGGTCGTGCTCTGCGACGCCCGGGACCGCGGGTCGGTCAAGGAGGTCCTCATCGGTGTCGTACAGCACGCGATGACCTCTGCGGCGGCGCACCGGCAGGCCGTCACCACCTGAGCGGCGGCACGGCCCGTGCCCCCGCCGACCGGGGTACGGGCCGTGGTCCAGGGGGTTACTCGGCGTCCTCGTCGAGCCAGCCGAAGCTCTTCTCCACCGCCTTGCGCCAGTTGGCGAACTCCCGCTCGCGCACCGACGCCTGCATGGCGGGCGTCCATTCGACGTCCTTCTGCCAGTGCGACCTGAGTTCGTCCAGGTCGTTCCAGACCCCGGTCGCCAGGCCGGCCGCGTAGGCGGCACCCAGGCAGGTCGTCTCGGACACCCGGGGCCGGATCACCGGCACCCCGAGCACGTCGGCCTGGTGCTGCATCAGCAGATGGTTCCTGGTCATGCCGCCGTCCACCTTCAGGGCCGTGATCCGCACCCCGGAGTCCTGGTACATGGCGTCCACGACCTCCCGCGTCTGCCAGCTCGTCGCCTCCAGCACCGCGCGCGCGAGATGCGCCTTGGTGACGTAGCGGGTCAGCCCGGTGACCACCCCGCGCGCGTCCGAACGCCAGTAGGGGGCGAACAGCCCGGAGAAGGCCGGCACGATGTAGGCGCCCCCGTTGTCGTCGACGCTCGCGGCCAGGGTCTCGATCTCGTCGGCCGTGCGGATGATGCCGAGCTGGTCGCGGAACCACTGGACGAGCGCGCCCGTGATGGCGATCGAACCCTCCAGGCAGTACACCGGTGCCTCGTCACCGATCTTGTATCCCATGGTCGTCAGCAGCCCGTTCTTGGACGCCACCGGCCGGCTGCCGGTGTTGAGCAGCAGGAAACTGCCCGTTCCGTAGGTGTTCTTCGCCGTGCCGACCTCGTAGCAGGCCTGCCCGAAGACCGCTGCCTGCTGGTCGCCCAGGGCGGACGCCACGGGCACCCCGGCGAGCCGGCCGACGGCGGTGCCGTACACCTCCGCGGAGGACCTGATCTCGGGCAGGACTGCCGCGGGGACGTTCATCGCCGCGAGGATGGAGGGGTCCCACTGGAGGGTCTCCAGGTTCATCAGCATGGTGCGCCCGGCGTTGGTGACGTCGGTGACGTGCCGGCCGCCGTCGGTGCCGCCGGTGAGGTTCCAGATCAGCCACGAGTCGATGGTCCCGAAGGCGATCTCGCCGCGCTCGGCACGGTCCCGGAGCCCGGGTACGTTGTCGATCAGCCAGGCCGCCTTGGGACCGGAGAAGTAGCTCGCCAGCGGCAGCCCGGTCTGCTCGCGGAACCGGTCCTGGCCGTCGCTGCCGCCGAGTTCGTTGCACAGGGCGGCGGTACGGGTGTCCTGCCAGACGATCGCGTTGTGCACGGGCTTGCCGGTGGCCCTGTCCCACAGGACCGTCGTCTCGCGCTGGTTGGTGATGCCGAGCGCGCTCAGCTGGTCCGGGCGCAGCCCCGCGTTGGCGAGCGCTCCGGCCACCACGGCCTGCACCTTGGACCAGATCTCCGTGGCGTCGTGCTCCACCCAGCCGGGCTTGGGGAAGATCTGGCGGTGCTCGCGCTGGTCGACGGCGACGATCGCGCCGCCGTGGTCGAAGATGATGCAGCGGCTCGACGTGGTGCCCTGGTCGATGGCGGCGACGTACTTCTCGGCGGTGTCCGGCATGGCTACCCCTTGGTCGCTGGGTCCGAAGGCTGCGGTGGTCGCTGGGTCCTGGGGTTGCGGGTGAAGGCTGGGGGCGATCAGAAGGCCACGTTGTAGAGGAGACCCGCGAGTGCCCCGCCGATCAGCGGGCCGACGACCGGGATCCAGGCGTAGCCCCAGTCCGAGGTGCCCTTGTGGGGGATCGGCAGGAGGGTGTGCACGATCCGGGGACCGAGGTCGCGCGTCGGGTTGATGGCGTAGCCGGTGGGCCCGCCGAGGGACAGTCCGATGCCGACGACGAGCAGGGAGACGATCAGGACGGTGGTGCCCGACTGGCCGAGCCCCTTGGTCAGCCCGAAGGCGAGGATCGGCAGGACCAGCGCCATGGTCGCGATGATCTCGGTGATGAGGTTGGCGGCCGGATTCCGGATCTCCGGGATGGTGGAGAAGATGCCGAGCGTCGGGGTCGGCTCCTCTCCTGACTCCCCGTCCGGCACGTTGGCCTGGAACTGGGCGAGGTAGACCAGATACGTCAGGACGGCACCCAGCATCGCGCCGGCGAACTGGCCGAGCAGATAGACCCAGACCTTGTCCCACTTGCCGGTGTCGACGGCGATGCCGATCGTGACGGCGGGGTTGAGCTGCCCTCCTGACAGCGGGGCGGCGGTGTAGGCGCCGGCGAGGACGCCGAAACCCCAGCCGAACGCGATCACCACCCATCCCGCGGCCCGGGCCTTGGAGTGTCTGAGGGTGACCGCGGCGCAGACCCCGGCACCGAACAGGATCAGGATGGCTGTGCCGATGACTTCGCCGACGAATATGTCTCCGTTGCTCATGGCGGCTCCCAGGGCGCTGGCCGGGGGATTGGCCCGGCGCTTAGAGCAGGAACGGTTCTTTGGCGACGTCGGCCGAAGGCGGGGAAGGTCCTGTGCCGGGCCTTGAGACAGGAACAGCTCAGACCGCAGTGCCTGATTGCGCCGAGAATGTACGGCGATGTCGACCGACACCGGAAGTTTTCACCGGCACCCAGGGAGCGTCAAGGTCGCTGACGGCAACGATGACAGGCAACCGTCGGGAAGCGGTCCTCACGTTTCCATCACCGGATGTGCAGCGGCAGGAGGGTCTCCTTGCGGGCCGACGCTCGGAGGGCCGGCACGGCCAGACGATCACGCATCATTCCGGGGTGATCACGCATGGTGCGATTCCTGCTGTCACACCGGTCCCGTCAGGCCACCGCTATCACGGACGAGCCATGCCCGAACAACCCCTGGTTGGCCGTGATGCCCACGCGCGCGCGGGCGACCTGCCGGTCTCCCGCCGAGCCCCGCAACTGCCAGGTGAGCTCGCAGATCTGAGCGATCGCCTGGGCCGGCACCGCCTCTCCGAAGGAGGCGAGGCCGCCGCTGGCGTTGACGGGTATCCGGCCGCCCAGCGCCGTCGAGCCCTCCCGCAGCAGCTTCGCCGCCTCACCCTCGGCGCACAGCCCCAGATCCTCGTACCACTGCAACTCCAGCGCGGTGGACAGGTCGTACACCTCTGCCAGGGACAGCTCCTCGGGGCCGACGCCCGCCTCCTCGTAGGCGGCGCTCGCGATCGACGCCCGGAAGGTCCGTGCCGGGGGCTCGACCTCGGCGGCCGAGTCCGTGGCGATGTCCGGCAGGTCCAGCACCGTGCTCGGATAGCGGGGCGTGACCGTGGACACGGCGCGGATCCGCACCGGCCGCGGCGCCCCGTGCCGACGGGCGAACTCCAGGCTGGACAACACCAGCGCGGCCCCGCCGTCGGAGGTCGCGCAGATGTCCAGCAACCGCAGCGGATCGGCGACCACCTGGGAGGCGGCGACCTCCTCGACGGTGACCCGCCTCCGGTAGCGGGCGTACGGATTCGCCGCCCCGGCGGCCGCGTTCTTCACCTTGACCAGCGCGAAGTCCTCCGGGGTGTCCCCGAACACCGCCATCCGCCTTCGTGCGTACAGCCCGAAGTAGGTCGGATTCGTCGCCCCGAGCAGCCTGAAGCGCAGCCAGTCGGGATCGTCCGGGCGTTCTCCTCCGGCGGGCCGGAAGAAACCCTTGGGCGCCGCGTCCGCGCCCACCACCAGCACCACGTCGGCGAGCCCCGCCAGGATCTGCGCCCTCGCCGCGGCGACGGCCTGGGCACCGGAGGCGCACGCCGCGTACACACTCGTCACCCGGGCCCCCTGCCAGCCCAGCGCCTTGGCGTAGGTCGCGCCCGCGACATAGCCCGGATAGCCGCCACGCACCGTGTCCGCGCCCACGATCGAGCCGATGTCCCGCCAGCGGAGCCCCGCGTCCTCCAGGGCGGCGCGGGCGGCCGCCGTCCCGTACTCCACGAAGCCGCGCCCCCACTTGCCCCAGGGATGCATGCCCACGCCGAGCACCGCCACGTCCGCCGTCATCGTGCCACCCCCGTCGGCCGCCAGTGCCAGGTGGTCCAGGTCGTCTCCGCGTCCTCGGCCAGCACTCCGGGGACGACCTCGACCTCCATGCCCACCGTCAGATCGGCGACGGTGATCCCGGGAACCGCCTGTCCCAGCACCACGATCCGCTCGGACTCCAGTTCCACAGCGATCAACGCGTACGGCTCCCAGGGAAGTTCCGGATCGCTCACATAGGGTGACGGAGGCCGGTATCTGCTGTCGGTGAACGACCAGATCCGCCCGCGCGGGGAGAGCGGGACCTCGGTCAGATCGCCGCCCGCGCAGGCCGGGTTGCGGCAGTGGACGTCCTCGCGCGGGAAGAAGACCGCGGCGCAGGCGGTACAGCGGGTGCCCAGGAGCCGGAAGGCGTCCCCCTCGCCGGCGAACCAGCCGTCGACCGCCGGCATGCGTGTACGCGACAAAGCTCCTCCAGGACAAGGGATCTGACGGAACGTCAAAAGTGTGCCACGGGCCGCCGGAATTGGGCAGCCCGCGCCGCCGGACGCCGACGTCCGGTCCGCCTCCTGATCGCTCGGCGTCACTTCACTTCCGGAAGAAAGCGTTCCGTTGATCGTGAGACGACACCCTCGTGATCGGATAAAGTCCGCGCGTGTCCGAAAATCAGCACCCCCTTGCCAACTCCGCTCCGGACTCGCATTGTTCGAGCTGTGGAGCGGCCTACGGAGAGGGCATCTCCGGCTGGCCACGCACCTGCACGGCCTGCAACCACACCGCGTACCGCAACCCGCTGCCGGTGGCGATCGCCCTTCAGCCCGTGTACGACACGAAGGGCACCGCCCTGGTCGTCATCACCCGCACCGTCGCCCCCGCGCGCGGAGGCGTCGCGCTGCCCGGCGGTTACGTCGACGACCGCGAGGACTGGCGGCAGGCCGTCGTCCGTGAGCTCAAGGAGGAGACGGGCATCGACGCGGCCGCCCGCGACGTGCGCCTCGTCGACGCCATGAGCTCACCCGACGGGCACCTGCTGCTCTTCGGCCTCCTCCCGGAACGTCCGGTCGAAGGCCTTCCGCCGTCCGGAGCGACGGACGAGACGGAGGGCTGGCACCTGCTGCGCCGACCCGAGGAACTCGCCTTCCCCCTGCACAGCGTCGCCGTACACGCGTGGTTCGAGGGCCGTTACTGAGCCCTCCGGATCATCCCAGCCCCCTGACGCGCACGGGGCGGGACGGCTCGCCCACGCCGTTCTCCCCCTCGCGTCGGAGTACCACCTGTCGGCCCTCCCAACGGGCGACGTAACGTTCTACCTCCGGCTCGTCCCAACCGTCGCCCGCGTCCGGCACGACCAGCCCGCCGCCCGTCCGCCCCCGGACGGGCGCCCACACCTCCAGCTGCGTACCGCCGTCCTCGCCCCGCACGGGAAGGACGGCACCCGCGCGCGCGAGCACCGGAATCCGGGACAGCGGCGCGTCCACGAGGACCTGCCCGGGACCCTCGTACGCCTGCTCCGACAACGTGTCGTACCAGCGTCCCCGGGGCAGCTGCACCGCACGCCGGTCGGTGCCCGGATCCAGCACCGGCGCCACCAGCAGAGCGTCGCCCAACAGGAAGGCGTCCTCGCGGTCACGCAGTGCCCGGTCCTCCGGCGCGCCCCACCACAAGGGCCGCACATACGGTGCGCCGGTGCGTCTCGCCAGATGCGCCAGCGTCATGAAGTACGGCAGCAGTCGCCGGCGTTCGAGAAGCGCCACGCGCGCGTGCTCCAGCACCTCGGGCCCGAACTCCCACGGCTCCCGGCGCCCCGCCCGCATGCCGGCGTGTGTGCGGAACAACGGCAGGTACGCGCCCAGCTGGAACCAGCGCAGGAACAGCTCGGGCGACGGGCTCCCGTCGAACCCGCCCACGTCCGGGCCCGAGTACGGGACCCCGCACAGCCCGAGTCCCAGAACCAGCGACAGGGACGCGCGCAGCCCGGGCCAGCCGGTGGCGACATCACCGGACCAGGTGCCGCCGTACCGCTGCATTCCTGCCCAGCCGGAGCGTGAGAACAGGAAGGGCCGCTCGCCGGGCGCCGCTTCCCGAAGTCCCGCGTAGGCCGCCTGGGCCATGCAGAGCGCATAGACGTTGTGCGCCTCGCGGTGGTCGCCGCCACGGCCCTCCAGAGCGTGCCGCGACGAGCGCGGCAGCGTCGACTCGCCGAAGGCGTTGAAGGACGTCGGCTCGTTCATGTCGTGCCAGAACCCGGCGAACCCCAGTGCCAGCCGCTCCTCGTACAGGGCACCCCACCACTTGCGCACGCGCGCGTGCGTGAAGTCGGGGAAGACCGACTCCCCGGGCCACCCCACCCCTTCGACCGGCCGCCCGGACGGATCCCGCACAAAGGCGTCCACTGCCGTCCCGCTGTCATGAACCGCGTTGCCCCGCTCCGCCTTCACCGCCGGGTCCACGATGGACACCAGCCGGATTCCGTCCCGCCGCAGCTCCTCCGCCAGCGTCGGCAGCTTGGGGAAGCGTTCGCGGTCGACGGTGAACACCTGATGGGCGTCATAGTGGTCGATGTCCAGATGGACGGCGTCCAGTGGCAGATCCCGCTCCTGGTAGCCGGCGACGATCCGCCGCACCTCCTCCTCGCTGCCGAAGCCCCAGCGGGCGTGGTGATGGCCGAGCGCCCATGCCGGCGGAAGGGCCGGCGGCCCCGTGAGCGAGGCCCAGGTGTGCAGCACGCGCGCGGGGGTGCCCACCATCACCCAGCAGCGCAGCGGGCCACCGTCCATCCGCAGCTCGCTCCGCCCGGTGCGGTCATGACCCGAACCAGCCCCCTCCTCACCCTCCCGGAGGGTCACCGTCCCGTCCCAAGAGGTGTCGTGGAACACCAGGTGCGTGGCCGCGTCCGCCACCACGAACTGCACCGGCATGGTGATGTACAGCGGATCGTCGCCTGGCCCGAAGGAGTGCCCGGGATCGGTGTTCCACAGCCGGTAGGTCCCGTCACGCAGCCGCGGCCCCGAGGCGCGCCCGCCGAGACCGAAGAACCGCGCGTCCGCCGCCACCTCCGAGCGCTGCACCCAGCGCGCGGTACCCCCGTCCACCGGCTCCCACCACCGCGGCGGCAGGTCCCGTCGCAGCATCACCCCGCCCGGCGTGCACACCTCCACCCCGCCGTGCCGCGAGACGCTGACCGTCACCCGCTCGGCCACGACCCGCCAGCCGCCGTCCGTGTCCGGTTCCAGCACCGCCCGCGGGTCGGGCTCAGGACCGCGACCCGCGAGTCCGTACGACGGCTCGGGACCGGCCCCGTCCCAGCCCCAGAAGACCGCACCGTTCACGGCGACCATGATCCGCAGCTCGGACCGGCTGAAGCGGATCAACCCGCCTCCCGGGCCCGGCTCCGCGCCCTGCACCGGCCCGGGCACCCGGGCCCGCTCCGTTCCCCGCGCCGGCAGCCCGGCCGCATCGATGCGCCTCCTGCGCCACGCGGCCCGTACGGTACGCAGCCCCAGAGCCGCCTTCCTCGAACCGACCACTCTCACCGAACGCACCAGGTCACGACCGTCCATGCTGCTCACCCTGCCACTCAGCGCTCCACACGTGCGCGCCGTTCAACTGCCGTTCACCCGTGCCGGGACCACATCTTCACGACACGGATCATGTGGAGCGCGCCCTGGTGTGGAAGTCGATCACATGGCATCGTCCCTGTCAGCCGCGTCACGCGCCCACCCCAGCCCGTGCGCGACAGACGCACACCAGCGCAGAAGTCCGGGAGCCGCCCCATGTCGACAGCGAACCCCCAGCCGCTCTGGCAGCCCGATCCGCAGCGGATCGCGCAGGCCCGTGTCACCGCGTTCCAGTCCTGGGCGGCGGCACACCACGGAGCACCCGCCGACGGGGGCTATCCGGCCCTGCACCGCTGGTCCGTCGACCACCTGGACACCTTCTGGAAGGCCGTCGCCGAATTCTTCGACGTACGGTTCTCGACGCCCTACGCGCGCGTGCTCGGCGACCGCTCCATGCCGGGCGCCGAGTGGTTCCCCGGCGCCACCCTGAACTACGCCGAGCATGCCCTACGGGCCGCCGGCAGCCGCGCGGACGAACCCGCGCTCCTGCACGTCGACGAGACCCACGAACCCCGCCCGGTCACCTGGGCGGAGCTGAGCCGCCAGGTGGGCTCCCTGGCCGCCGCGCTCCGCGCCCTCGGCGTCCGGCCCGGCGACCGCGTCAGCGGCTACCTCCCGAACGTCCCGCAGGCCGTCGTCGCCCTCCTCGCCACCGCCGCCGTCGGTGCCGTCTGGACCTCCTGCGCCCCCGACTTCGGCGCCCGCAGCGTGCTGGACCGCTTCCAGCAGGTCGAACCCGTCGTCCTGTTCACCGTCGACGGCTACCGCTACGGCGGCAAGGAACACGACCGCCGCGAGACCGTGGCCGAACTCCGCAGCGAACTGCCGACCCTGCGCGCCGTCGTCCACATCCCGTTGCTCGGCACCCCGGCACCCGAGGGCGCCCTGGACTGGGCCGACCTGACCGCCGCCGACATCGAACCCGAGTTCGAGCACGTCCCGTTCGGCCACCCCCTGTGGGTGCTCTACTCCTCGGGCACCACCGGCCTGCCCAAGGCCATCGTCCAGTCCCAGGGCGGCATCCTCGTCGAACACCTGAAACAGCTCGGCCTGCACTGCGACCTGGGCCCAGAGGACCGTTTCTTCTGGTACACCTCGACCGGCTGGATGATGTGGAACTTCCTCGTCTCCGGCCTCCTCACGGGCACCACGATCGTCCTGTACGACGGCAGCCCCGGCTACCCCGACATCAGCGCCCAGTGGCGCGTCGCCGAACGCACCGGGGCCACCCTCTACGGCACCTCCGCCGCGTACGTGATGGCCTGCCGCAAGGCCGGCGTCCACCCGTCCCGCGAATTCGACCTCTCCCGGGTGCAGTGCGTCGCCACCACCGGTTCCCCCCTGCCTCCCGACGGCTTCCGCTGGCTGCACGACGAGTTCGCGGACAGCGGGGCAGACCTGTGGATCGCCTCCGTCAGCGGCGGCACCGACGTGTGCTCCTGCTTCGCCGGGGCCGTACCCACCCTTCCGGTCCACACCGGCGAACTCCAGGCACCAGGCCTGGGCACCGACCTCCAGGCCTGGGACCCGCAGGGCAACCCCGTCATCGAGGAGGTCGGCGAACTGGTCGTCACCAACCCGATGCCCTCCATGCCGACCCGGTTCTGGAACGACCCCGACGGCAGCCGCTACCACGACAGCTACTTCGACACCTACCCCGGCGTCTGGCGGCACGGGGACTGGATCACCGTCACCGCACGCGGCTCGGTCGTCATCCACGGCCGCTCCGACTCCACGCTCAACCGGCAGGGTGTACGGATGGGCTCCGCCGACATCTACGAGGTCGTCGAGCGCCTGCCCGAGATCAGGGAATCCCTCGTCATCGGCATCGAGCAGCCCGACGGCGGCTACTGGATGCCCCTCTTCGTCCACCTGGCACCCGGGGCGGCCCTCGACGAGGCCCTGCTGAACCGCATCAAGCAGGCCATCCGTGAGCAGCTCTCGCCCCGGCACGTCCCCGACGAGATCATCGAGGTGCCCGGCGTTCCGCACACCCTCACCGGCAAGCGCATCGAGGTCCCGGTCAAGCGACTCCTCCAGGGCATGCCCCGGGAGAAGGCCGTCAACCCGGGGTCCATCGACAACCTCGATCTGCTGGACTTCTACGAGGACCTCGCCCGTAAGCGCTCCTGAGCCCTTCGCCGAGCGCGATCAGCCGCCGTAGGTGGCCTCGGACTCGCCCAGTACCAGGGCGAAGTCCGAGGCCAGCCGTGCGGCGTCGGCCGTCCCGAGTCCCGCGGTCGAGATCCGGACGCCGGGGCCGGCCGAAAGCCGGAAGCGTGCTCCGGCCGCAACCCACCAGCCGTACGAGCGCAAGCCGTTGACCACGGCCGACTCGTCCCGCACGGGCACCCACAGGTTCATCCCGCTCGCCCCGTGCGAGGCGACACCACGCGCGGCCAGCTCTCCGGCGAGCGTCTCCCGCCGCGCCGCGTACGCCGCACGCGCGCGTGCCACCAACGCGCGCGTGTCCGTGTCCGTCATCAGCCCGAGCACCGTCTCCTGCAGCAGATGACTGACCCAGCCCGACGTCAGGAGCAGCAGCCCGTCGTGGCGCGCGAATGTCGTCGCGTCACAGGCGGCCGCCGCCCACCGCAGGTCGGTACCGAGGAACTTGCTCACCGTCCGCACGTGCACCCAACGCGACAGGCCCGCACCGACCGCCGAGTGCAGCGGGGCGTCGGTCACCGAGGACGCATGATCGTTCTCGACCACCAGGACGTCGGGCCCCGTCCGCAGCACCTCGGCCAGGGCGTCCCGGCGTGCGGCCGAGAAGCAGCCGCCGTACGGATTCTGCGCCCTTGGGCTGTACACCACGGCCCGCACACCCGCGCGCAGCGCCGTGGTCAGACCGTCCGGACGCATCCCTTCGTCGTCCACGGCAACCGGCACGATGCGCAGCCCCAGCGCCGGGACGAGGTCGAGCAGGTGGTGATATCCGGGGTCCTCCATGGCCACGGCGTCGCCGGGCCGCAGCTCCACGGAGAGAACGCGGGCGATCAGGTCCAGCGCCCCGTGTGCGAACGTCACGTGCTCCACCGGGACGCCGTCCGGCCGCAGCCAGTCACGTACGGCTTCCTCCAGCCGCGCGAGCCGCGGCGCGGAACGGTGTGACCGGGCACCGGGGGACAGCCGCGAGGGCGGCACCAGACCCGGGAGCAGGGCCGCATCGGGATGCCCGCTCGCCAGGTCGCGGAGGTCTGCCGGCACTCTGGGCGGCCGCCGTGACGCCACCGCAGGAGCCGGAGCCACCACGGTGCCGCCACGTCCGCGCGTGACGACGATCCCGCGCCGTCTCAGTTCCTTGTACGCCGTCGCAACCGTGCCCGGGCTCACCCCCAGCTCCTCCGCGAGCCGCCGCACCGGCGGCAGCGCAGCCTCCGGGGCCAACGCGCCCTCGGCCACGCCCCGTTCCACGGATGCGGCAATCCCCTTGGCCGTTGCACCGGTGATCCCATATTGTATTACCACGTTGGCAAGTATGTATCAGTACATAATTTCCGGCAAGGGGGAGCAGTGCAGACGACGCCCGGCGCGAGGACACGACCGAAACGCATACCCGGAGGCCGCGACGGGCGCAGAATGCTCGCCGTCGCCCTGGTCGACCGCATCGGCAGCGGACTGTGGGCGTCGGTCTCGGTCCTCTACTTCACCTATGTCTCCGGTCTGTCCCTCCCCGAAGTCGGCACACTCGCCGCCGTCTCGGGCGCCATCGGCATCGCGGGAGCACCCCTGGGCGGCCGGCTCGCCGACCGCCTGCCCCTCACCCGTGTCCTGATCGCGCTCCAACTCCTGCGCGCACTCGCCTCCTTCGCCCTCCTCACCACCGACGACTACACCCTGCTGCTCGCCATCTCGGCGGTCGGTGCCCTCGGTGACCGCGCCGCCAACGTCCTCACCAAGCTCTACGCCACCCGCGTCGCAGGCCCCGAACGAGTCCGCTACCAGGCCCTCAGCCGTACCCTCGCCAACGCGGGCTGGGCCCTGGGCGGCCTGGCGGCCGCGGCGGCGCTCGCCCTGGGCACCAGCACGGCCTACCGCTGGCTCCTGGTCGGCGACGCCGTCTCCTTCGTCGCCACAGCACTCCTCACCCTGCGCTGCGGCGAACCCCCCTCGCCCTCCCGAGTCGTGGCCGGCTCCAAGAGCAGGCCCAGGCCCCCAGAACCGATCGGTCCCTGGCGCGACCGGACCTACCTCGCGTACGTCGCCACCGACACCGTCCTCTTCCTCGACGACGCCGTCTTCAAGATCGGCCTGCCCCTCTCGATCGCCCACAGCGACCACGTCCCGCACGGCCTCGCGCCCCTGCTGCTCGTCCTCAACAACGTGCTGGTGGTGGCCCTCCAGGTCCCGCTCGCCCGCTTCGGCACCAGCAGCGAGGCCGCCCGCCGCCTCCTCGTCCCGCTCTCCGCCGCGTTCGCCCTCGGCGGCACCGCCATGGCCCTCTCCGCCACCGGCAAAACCCTCACCGCGGTCCTGCTGCTCACCACCGCGGCCACCGCCTTCACCCTCGCGGAGATGCTCCACGCGACCATCTCCTGGGAACTCTCCGTGGCCCTGGCACCCGACACCGCCCAGGGCGCCTACCTCGGCGTCCACGGCCTCGCGCAGTCCGCCCAGCGCAGCATCGGCCCACTCGCCGTCACCGCCGCCATCGCCACCGGCCCACTCGGCTGGTCGGCGTTCGGCGCCATCATCGCTGTGACCTGCGGAATCCAGCACCGAGTCGTCCGGAACCGGCTTCCGCACCCCGCATTGTCAGTGGCGCCGGTTACTGTGAGTGAGCATTGATCGACCGCACACAGGGGGAAAGACCATGGCGCACACCCACCACCGGGTCATGCGACGCGTCCTGCGCCGCGAAATCGCCGGCACCATCGGCGTGCTGACCGACGAACACGACTTCCGCGCCATGCGGCGCTACCGCACCTTCACCTTCGACGACCACCCCACCTACCTCCACCAGATCGAAGCCCTCCTCAGGACCCGCGCCTCGGAAGGTACCCACACCACACTCGCCCTGTTCGACCCCGAGGAATACGCCGAGTTCTGCACGGACACCGGACTCGACCCGGACCACCCCGCGAGCCGCACCCGCTTCACCGCCGAACTCGCCGCCACCGGCGCCACCATCCCCTACGACGGCCGACCCCTCACCGATCTCGTCCCCGCCCTCGTCGACGAGGCGGTACGCCAGGCCACCTGGGAGTACGCCAGCACTCTCCTCGCCCGGCTCGGCCCCTGCCCCACCTGCGGCGAGGACGTCGGGCGGGCCGCCTTCACCCGCGCCTCCCACCTCCTCACCCGCATCCTCGACACCGCCCCACCGGGCGACCGGCACCTCGTCTGCAGCGTCTCCGGACCACCCGAAACCCTCGTCTCCGTCCTCCACGCCGACCAGAACGCCGACGGCACCACCGACCTCGACGAGGCCGAGACCCTCGAATTCACCAGCGTCCTCGCCCTCGGCCTCGCCACCCGCAGCCCCGGCGGCCTCGTCATGCGCACCAGCGCCCCGGGCAACCCCGACCGCGTCTACGGCTGGCGACTGCGCGGCGACACGCTCGCCCCCCTCACCGCCGGAGAAGTCTTCGACGCCTACTGCACAGACATCGAATCCGGTGACCTCATCTCCCCGGAATCCGACGTCGACTACTGCGCGCCACCCGACCTCGGCGGCCAGGACACGGCACCGGGTCACCACCACTGAAACGCGCCAGGGGCGCCCCACCCGCAGGTGGAGCGCCCCTGGAAGGGCAGCCGATCACGGCCGCACCCGGTTACTCGCCCGACAGCACCGCCTGAGCCGCCGCGCGCGCCTCGTCCGCACTGTCAGCAGCACGCGCCGCCGCCGCGGCCCGCTCGCACTGCGCCACCGTGTACTTGGCGAGCATCGCCCGGACATAGGGAATCGAAGCCGCACCCATGGACAGGGAGGTGACGCCCAGACCAGCCAGCACACAGGCCAGCAGCGGATCGGACGCGGCCTCACCACACACGCCGCAGCTCTTGCCCTCGGCCTTCGCCGCCTCCGCCGACAGCGCGACCAGGTCGAGCAGCGCGGGCTGCCACGGGTCCTGCAGCCGGGACACCGCACCCACCTGACGGTCCGCGGCGAACGTGTACTGCGCCAGGTCGTTGGTGCCCAGCGACAGGAACTCGACCTCCTGGAGGATCGAGCGCGCCCGCAGCGCGGCCGACGGAATCTCCACCATCGCGCCGAACTTGGCCCGCAGCCCCGCCTCCCGGCAGGCATCCGCGAACGCCTTGGCATCGGCACGGTCGGCCACCATGGGCGCCATGACCTCAAGGTAGACGGGCAGCCCCTCCGCCGCCTTCGCCAGCGCGGTCAGCTGGGTGCGCAGCACCTCGGGGTGGTCGAGCAGCGTCCGCAGCCCGCGCACGCCCAACGCCGGGTTCGGCTCGTCCGCCGGGGTGAGGAAGTCCAGCGGCTTGTCGGCACCCGCGTCCAGCACCCGCACGACCACCCGGCCCTCGGGGAACGCCTCGAGAACCTGGCGGTAGGCCTCGACCTGCTTCTCCTCGGAAGGAGCGCTCTTGCTGTCGTCCAGGAACAGGAACTCGGTACGGAACAGACCCACGCCTTCGGCACCGGCCGCCACAGCCGCCGGTACATCCGCAGGTCCGCCCACGTTGGCCAGCAGCGGCACCTTGTGCCCGTCCGCGGTGACACCCGGTCCCACGGAAGCGGCCAGCGCGGCCTTGCGCTCGGCGGCGGCCGCCCGCAGCTCCGCCTTCTTCTCCGCGCTCGGGTTCACGAAGATGTCTCCGGTGCTGCCGTCCACGGCGATCACCGTGCCCTCGGCGAGCTCACCCGCGCCGGGCAGCGCAACGACCGCCGGCACACCGAGGGCCCGGGCCAGGATCGCGCTGTGACTCGTCGGGCCGCCCTCCTCGGTGACGAAACCGAGCACCAGCGTCGGATCGAGAAGCGCCGTGTCCGCCGGCGCCAGGTCCCGCGCCACCAGTACATACGGCTCGTCGCTGTCCGGGACACCCGGCATCGGAACCCCCAGCAGCCGCGCGACGATACGATTCCGCACGTCGTCCAGGTCGGCCACCCGGCCGGCGAGGTACTCGCCGGCGCCGGCCAGCAGCTCGCGGTACGCGGCGAACGCGTCGTACACGGCACGCTCGGCGGTGCTGCCGACGGCGATACGTCGCTCGACGTCGGCCATCAACTCCGGGTCCTGGGCCATCATGGCCTGCGCCTCGAGCACCGCCTGCGCCTCGCCACCGGCCAGGTTGCCGCGTGCCATCAGGTCGGCGGCCACCGCCTCCACCGCCTGACGGGCACGATTCTGCTCCCCGGCGGCCTCTTCCGCCGGGATCTGCTTGGCAGGCGGCTCCAGCACCGCCGTTCCCATGTGCCGAACCTCGCCGATCGCCACACCGTGGCTCACGCCGACGCCTCGCAGCGTTGTCTCCATCTCACCCGTCTCCGATAGCGCGGCGGGTCCCGCCGCCGCAGTGGTTGTCGTGGTCGTCGCCTTCTCCGTCCTACGGCGGGAAGGCGGGTCGTCAGCTCCGGACGAGTCAGTTCCAGGCGAAGAGACTGTCCCCGGCCTTCACGTCGCCGTCCTCACGGAGCTCGGAGAGGGAGTCCGCCGTGGCCTCGAGCGCCACGACGGGGCATACCGGGGACTTGCCGGCGGCCTCCACCTCGGCCGGGTTCCAGCGGATGACGCCCTGGCCCCGGGTCACGGTGTCGCCCTTGTTGACGAGCAGTTCGAAGCCCTGGCCGTTGAGCTGCACCGTGTCGATGCCGAGGTGGGTGAGCACGCCGTGGCCGCTCTCGTCGACGACGACGAACGCGTGCGGGTGCAGGGAGACGATGACTCCGTCAACGGGCGCCACGACCTCGGAAGGCTCGCGCGCGGGGTCGATCGCTGTACCCGGGCCGACCATGGCCCCGGAGAAGACCGGATCGGGCACGGCGGCCAGTCCGATGGCGCGTCCTGCGAGAGGGGACGTCACGGTGGTCATGGGAAGCCTCCCAGGAGTGGAGCTGCTTACGGGCCGTCACTACCTGTCCCGGACGGCACTGAGCAGCAGCGTATGTCATGTGAAGTGGCGGTTCCGCATGGAAGCTACCAGCTAGTGGTCTAGACCACCAGCGTAATGGATTTGCGTGGGCTCCGAAGCTCCGTGTACAGTCATACTCCTGCCTGGGGCCAAGCGGCGCGTCAATGCGTCCGCGGTCGGCAGAACCCAAATTCGTCAGATCCTAACTTCGGATCATCTTCCGCATGCCTGCGGGAGGGTGGTCAGAGGGCCGGAAAAACACTGATAGAGTTTGGAACACCGAAGGGAAGCCCGGAGGAAAGCCCGAGAGGGTGAGTACAAAGGAAGCGACCGTTCCTTGAGAACTCAACAGCGTGCCAAAAGTCAACGCCAGATATGTTGATACCCCGTCTCCGGCCGACATCGGCTGGGGCGAGGTTCCTTTGAAGAAATACACAGCGAGGACGCTGTGAACGGTCGGATCATTCCTCCGA
>NZ_JBEYFC010000006.1:0-52144 GCF_040634175.1 Streptomyces sp. NPDC007162 | reverse complement strand
GAACGGGCGTCCCCACGCCCCAATCACGGCGTCCCCACGCCAGGATCATGCGTCCGTACGTCCCGAAGGCCGCCGTGTAAGCGCCCGGTAAGAGGGCGATCGCAAAGACGCTCCCCGCCACCCGCGTGGTTGCGGAGGACGGGGAGGAAAATCTTCGAACGCCGAGGGCCCCCGGTTCAAGAGGTACGGACCATGCTCCGGACCACATTTCTTACGGGAATCCTAACCGTGGGCCCGCTCCCATCAAGGGAGTTTTCCGTGGTCACCGGCGGTCGCGGATATTACGCCGTTCCTGAACGGCCGGTCAGTTCCGCCGCCACGAGCTCGGCGATCTGCGCGGTGTTCAGCGCGGCTCCCTTGCGGAGGTTGTCCCCGCAGACGAACAGTTCGAGCGCGGTCGGGTCGTCGAGCGCCCGCCGCACCCGGCCGACCCAGGTCGGATCGGTGCCGACCACGTCGGCGGGGGTGGGGAACTCACCGGCGCCCGGGTTGTCGAAGAGGACGACCCCCGGGGCGGTGTCGAGGATCTCCCGGGCCTTGTCGACGGTGACCTCGCCCTGGAAGCGGGCGTGCACGGTCAGCGAGTGCGTGGTGACCACCGGGCCCCGCACGCAGGTGACCGCGACCGGCAGCTTCGGCAGCCCGAGGATCTTGCGGGACTCGTCCCGCACCTTCATCTCCTCCGACGACCAGCCGTCCTCCCGCAGCGACCCGGCCCACGGCACGACGTTGAGCGCGACCGGCTCCGGGAACGGCCCGGTGTCGTCCCCGACGGCCCGTCGCACGTCCCCGGGCTTGGTCCCCAGCTCCGTGCCGGCGACCAGCGACAGCTGCGCCCGCAGCGTCTCCACCCCGGCCCGCCCGGCCCCGCTCACCGCCTGGTACGACGACACCACCAGCTCGCGCAGCCCGAACTCGGCGTGCAGCGCACCCAGGGCGACGATCATCGACAGGGTGGTGCAGTTGGGGTTGGCGATGATCCCGCGCGGCCGGTTGCGGGCGCAGTGCGGATTGACCTCGGGCACCACCAGGGGCACCTCCGGGTCCATCCGGAAGGCGCCCGAGTTGTCCACCACGACCACGCCCCCGGCCGCGGCGACCGGCGCCCAGCGCGCGGACACCTCGTCGGGAACGTCGAACATGGCGACGTCGATCCCGTCGAAGGCCTCCTCGGACAGGGCGACCACCTCGACCTCCGCCCCGCGCACGGTCAGCTTGCGGCCGGCCGAGCGCGGGGAGGCGATCAGGCGGATCTCGCCCCAGACGTCCGCCCGCTGGGACAGGATCTGGAGCATGACCGAGCCGACGGCTCCGGTCGCCCCCACGACCGCGAGCGCCGGCTTGGCAGTCATCGGCCGGTGCCTCCGTAGACCACGGCCTCGTCGGTGTCCGAGTCGAGTCCGAAGGCGGAGTGCACGGCGCGCACGGCCTCCGGCACGTCGTCGGCGCGGGTGACGACCGAGATGCGGATCTCGGAGGTCGAGATCAGCTCGATGTTCACCCCGGCGTCGGACAGCGCCTCGAAGAACGAGGCGGTGACGCCCGGGTTGGTCTTCATGCCCGCGCCGACCAGCGAGATCTTGCCGATCTGGTCGTCGTAGCGCAGCGAGTCGAAGCCGATTCCCGAACGGTTCTTCTCCAGCGCGTCGATGGCCTTGCGGCCCTCGGTCTTGGGCAGCGTGAAGGAGATGTCCGTCAGGCCGGTGGCCGCGGCGGACACGTTCTGCACGACCATGTCGATGTTGATCGCCGCGTCGGCGATGGTCCGGAAGATGGCCGCGGCCTCGCCCGGCTTGTCGGGCACCCCGACGACCGTGACCTTGGCCTCGGAGGTGTCGTGCGCGACACCGGAGATGATGGCCTGCTCCACCTTCTTGTCCCCAATCGGCTTGCTGCTGACCCACGTGCCCTGCAGTCCGCTGAAGCTGGACCGCACGTGGATCGGGATGTTGTAGCGGCGGGCGTACTCCACACAGCGGTGGAGCAGCACCTTGGAACCGGAGGCGGCGAGCTCCAGCATGTCCTCGAAGGAGATCCAGTCGATCTTCCGCGCCTTCGTCACCACGCGCGGGTCGGCGGTGAACACACCGTCGACGTCGGTGTAGATCTCGCAGACCTCGGCGTCGAGCGCGGCGGCGAGCGCCACGGCCGTGGTGTCGGAGCCGCCGCGACCCAGCGTGGTGATGTCCTTCTTGTCGGCGCTGACGCCCTGGAAACCGGCCACGATGGCGATGTTGCCCTCGTCGAGCGCGGTGCGGATGCGACCGGGCGTGACGTCGATGATCCGGGCTTTGTTGTGAACGGAGTCGGTGATGACGCCCGCCTGGCTGCCGGTGAACGACTGGGCCTCGTGGCCCAGGTTTTTGATCGCCATGGCCAGCAGTGCCATGGAGATGCGCTCTCCGGCGGTCAGCAGCATGTCGAACTCCCGCCCGGCAGGCATCGGGGATACCTGCTCGGCGAGATCGATCAACTCGTCCGTCGTGTCGCCCATCGCGGAAACGACGACAACCACCTGGTTGCCGTTCTTCTTCGCTTCCACGATCCGCTTGGCGACGCGCTTGATGCCCTCGGCATCGGCAACGGAGGAGCCTCCGTACTTCTGCACGACAAGGCCCACGTGCGCTCCTCGCTCGGTTCGTTTGTGTCGGCTCAGTTTAACGAGCGTCCGAATTCCACCGGACTGCTCCCGCATGGTGAGACATCGCACCGGGGGTGTTCGGCCGCTCGCGTCCGGAACGGAACCTGCCCAGCGCACGCCCCGCCACGCGGAAAGTGCCCTGGCTCACAGAGGCCCTGTGGCTTAACTTTCAAGAACTAGGGTCGACGTGCAAGCAGACCGACCCCGGCCCCCAGCGAGACAACGCCCATCCCGGCAGCGGTCAGCACCCCGTGCGTGCCGTCCACGACGAAGGGCGCGACGGCGGCGACGACGAGGTTGAAGAGGAAGAGGAACCACAGGACGGGGCGGGAGGCGAGCAGGGCTTTCATGGGAGGTCCTTGTTCTGGTCGGCTGACCTGGCGAGATCAACGATTCCGTCTCCCGGGGCCCGCAACGAGGGAGCGCGCTCCCGGACCGTCGGTGTAGCCAGTTACACCATGACGACGACGTTGATGTCCCTGACCGGGATCGTGCTGCTGGGTGCGAGCGTGCAATGGCTGACGGGGATGGGCTTCGCCCTGGTCGCCGTACCGGCCCTGATCCTCCTGCTCGGCCCGGCCCAGGGGGTCGCCCTGGCGAACTGCGCGGCGGGCGCGATCAGCGTGGTGGGCCTCGCGGGCGGCTGGCGCCGAGTCCGTCCGGCGGCGATGGTCCCCCTGTGCGCGGCGGCGGCCTGCACGGTCCCGGCGGGTACCTGGATGACCCGCCAACTCCCGCCCCCGGTCCTCCTGTTGACGATGGGATCTCTGGTGACAGCGGCGGTCGTCCTGGTGATACGGGGTGCCCGCCTGCCCGCCCTGCGCGGCCGCGCCGGGGCGCTGGCGGCGGGCGCGGTGGGCGGCTTCATGAACTCGGCAGCGGGCGTGGGCGGCCCGCCCGTTTCCCTCTACGCCCTCAACGCGGGCTGGACGGTACGGGAGTTCGTCCCCAACGCGCAGTTCTACGGCGTCGTCGTCAACGCGTTCTCGGTGACGGCGAACGGGGTGCCCGCCCTGAGCACGGCGGAGTGGACGGCGGTGGGTGTGGCGATGGCGGTGGGTGGGTTGACCGGCAGGGCGGTGGGCGACCGCCTGCCCGAGCACCACGCCCGGCGCCTGGTCCTCCTGCTGGCCCTGACGGGCGGCGTCACGGCGGTGGCGAAGGGGGTGTGGACGCTCTGATCCCACGGCACGGGGGGCTCAGTCCACGAACTCCTTCAAGGGCTCGGTGTCGAGGGTGATGTTCACGGGCTCCGGGAGTTTCACAGCCGCTCCGAACGGCCACTTCTCCTCGTGCCGGTAGCGGCCGCCCTCCGGTTGGTTGAAGACAACGACCGAACAGTCGTCACGGTCGACCAGGAGGTAGACGGGGATGCCGGCCGCGGCGTAGCCATCGGGCTTCTCGATACGGTCGCGCTGGTTGGTGTCGGTGTCGAACGAGGTGATCTCGACGGCCATCAGCACGCCGCTGGTCTCCGACCACTCCCCCTTGCCCTTGAGGCTGCCCTGGGGCACGAGCACGCCGTCCGCGCGGGCGCGCCCCTTTCGGTAAGCCTCGGTCTTGAGCCCTCGCTCGGGATGGAGCCGCAGGTCAGGGCGTAGGTGCATGCACTGTTCCAGAAGCCACATGTAGATCTCGCTGTGGTTGCCGTCAGGCAAGGGCTTGACCTGGACCTTCCCGTTGACGAACTCCAGCCACACGGTCTCCGGGGCATGGCGTTCGAGTTCCTCGAACTCCTCGACGGACATCTGCGGCTGGTGCTCGGTCCTGGGGGTCATGGCGTCGCCTCCTCGACCCCATACTGCCCCGACCGGCACCTCCTGCACGCTCACCGCAGCCCCGCCGCGCGCCGAAGGGCCGCGACGCGCTCGGTCACGTCGATGACCTCGTCGACACCGGGAAGGTCGCCGCCGGCGCGCGGGCCGGGAAGGAAGGTCGCTGGGACGTAGCCGTCCGTGTACTCGTCCTCGTCGACGCTCTCCAGGCACTCCCGGCACAACCCGCTCACGATCTCGGTCGTCCGCTCGTCGGCATCACACAGACCGCAGGCCATGATCACGCGGGTGACGCGAGCACGGCGGACGGCCTTCTGCCGGACCTTCGCCTTGGACTGCTTCGGGGGCATCTTGTTCTCCAATCGCTTGCGGGCGAATCCGCCCGGGTTGGTGACGGCGTCCGGGAGCCCGTCGGTCAGGGCCTTGGTGATGTCGTCCGGGCTCGCGCCACGGGAGAGCCACTCCTCAGCCAGGGACGCGAGGGAACGGCAGTCGGCGTCGGAGAGAGCCATACGGGGTTCTGACGCGCGCAGTTCGGCGAGGACCTGACGGGCGGTGTCGGGTTCCGGCTCGACGTCGACGGCATCGATGTCCGGGGCTGCCTGGGCCTCCTCGACGCGGGCCAACCCCGGCTGGTAGTCCTCGGTGACGTCCTTGCCGTTCAGCTTGCGGGCGAACTCCGCCCACCACTCGGCCGACCTGCGGGTTCGGGACCAGTACGTGCGGGTCACCCACCGCATCGAGTTGTCCTCGACGGTGATGTGCTCCTTGATCCACCGCAGGTGGCCGGCGAGCGTGATGCGGCGCAGCGAGGTACGGCAGGCCAGCTGGCCAAAACGGGGGTGCTCGGCGGCGATCGCCTTGTAGCCCATCGCGTGACCCTCGTGGAGATGGTCGATGAAGACGGCGATCTCACGGTCGCGGGGGCTCAGGTGTGCGAAGTCCGGGTCGGCGTGCGGGTCTTCGTCACCCGTGGAGCGCTTGCCGTACCCCGTTTTGGCCATGGGGTGCGACGGGGACGGCAGGTCAGGGCTAGGCTGGGCGTAAGCCACGATCGAGCTCTTTCGATCCGTAGGGCCAGGCCCCGGAGCCGGTGTTCCCGCACCGACCGGGGCCGATCTATGTGCCGCGAACCTAGGGCGCCTTCACACTCCGACGCAAGCCGATCACGGAACGTCACTCTTTCGAGGTAGGCAGCTTCAACTCACCCACAGAGCCGGTTGGTTGGGTCGGATCAAACCAGCCCAAACCCCATGGAAGAGCTCGAAGCCCGGGGCTTGAGCCCCGGGCCGAACTGCGCATGGCGGGTCAGAGCGAAGGATCAGCCGCCCGGCTGCACGGGTGGGCTGCTGCGGCCCCGGCCGCTCGATTCGGCGTCGAAGGTCTCCTGGGCGACGCGCATGGCCTCGGCGTACACCGGATCCCGCAGCCGTTTCCACATCTCGGCCTCGGGGACGTCCTCGACGTGGGCGACCACCTACCAGATGTTGCCGAAGGGGTCCTTGACGGCACGCGTGAACGTAGCGTCCGCGTCGGCGACGAACACCCGTAGCAGGCTGGGCATGACGGTCCAGTCCGCGCTCCGGTCGAAGGCCAGTACGACGGTGTCGCCGATCCGGATCTCGCGTGCCCGATCGAACCGGCCTCGGTGGGGACCCGCCCCAGCTCTTCCCCTCCGAACGCCTTGCTGACGAAGTCCAGGAACGCCCCGGTGTCATCGGTGACGACCCAGGGCGCGACGGTGGTGCAACCGTCCGGTACGACGTCGTTCCGCTCGGGCATCGCGGTCTCCTCAGTGGTGCCGGGACATGTCACCGCCGACCATAGGAACCGCTTAGAACGCAGGCTGTCCTACATGTCACGAAGGTGTTGTCATCAACTGCGCTTCGTGCACGACACGTTGCCCCTAGTCTGTTGGGTCCGGCACGGGCGTGGCATCGGGGGCTGGCAATGATCGTGCAGTGGTGCGTGAAGGGGATGTCGCTCCCGGGCGACGCTGTCGCCAGGGGACTGATCGACAGCAGAATCGGGATCACCTGCCGTTGGTGGGAGAAGACCAATCCGCTGCCCAGCAACGAGATCGCCTCGAAACTGACCGCGCAGAACCTCAATCTGCATGTGAACCATTTCGAGAGCATCGACCCCGCCACGGGAAAGCCGTTCTGCGAGGAGACCCCGTTCATCTCCCTCTCGTGCGGAACGGTGGAGCGGTCCACGGCGGCGAAGACCAACTTCGTGCACACCGCCCGGCACACCGCCCTGTGGTTCGGCACCCGCTTCGGACGTGAGTCGGTCGCGTATCTCTACTACTGCTGGGTCATCCTGGCCCCCCGGTCCGCCGTGGCGGTGGAGGGCGTCGCCGAAGAGGTCCGCGACCTGAACACCTACCGCAGGTACTCGCCGTACCAGACCGAGGGTGAGGTGGCCGCGAAGATCCTCGTACCGGCGAACCAGATCCACCGGTGCGAGAAGTGGGAATGGGACCGCAGGCGCCTTATGTTCCGGTCGGCCTGGACCCACTCCAACCCTGGTTTCGTGGCGCCCGAAGCGCTGAGCAATGTCAGGGAGATGCTCTGAGATGACTTCTCCACCGCCCGGTCCGCCCCCGCTCGATCCGCTCGATCCGCTCGATCCGCTGCAACTCGACGCCGGCCAGGTAAGCACCGCGGCCGAATTTCACGAATCGTACGGGCGCTTCGTACTGCAGAACACGGCTGAAAGACGCGACGACTTCGAGGCCGCCCTGATCGAGGCCGCCTCCGCCTACCGACTCGCGGGACAGTGGCGACTGCTGGTCGACCAGGTCGGTGGCGTGAAGCTACTGCTCACCTCCGCCTCGCTGCTCGACCAGGCAGGCCTCATGTACGGCTCCTACCTCCGTGCCTCCCTGGCACCGGACACGGTGCGCGACGAGCGTGACGCCTGGACACCCCGGCTCCTGCGCACCGACGGGCGGCCACACGACGAACCCGGACCCTCGACCCCCGTGCGCGCCTACCCTGAACCCGAGAGCCGGCGCGCGGCGCGCGAACCGGACCCGATCCTCGACCACGTCCAGCAGCAGACCTACCTCCTGCTGGCCTGCGCGGCGTTGACCACACCCGGCAGCAGGCAGGCCAGGCAGCTCAGGTCATTCGCGGCTCGGTCACCGCACCGGGACGGCGTCGTCCCCATGGGGTCGATGGCCGTCCCGGTGCGGACGTTCTGGGGCTTGGCGCTGGACATGCTTTCCCCTGAGGACGAGTCGGCCGCCAGGTCGTACGCCGGAACACTCACCGAACTGTCCCGCGCTTACGCCAGGACGGTGGACCTTGCCATGGCCAACACCCTGACCTGGTTCAAGGCCGCGGCCCCGATCGACGTGGCGGACCTGGACGTGATCGGCACGGTGGCGATGGGCGTGCGGCGTTTCGGCCTGGACCGGATGCGGGACCTGCTGCTCGCGGACGGCGTCGGACTGCCCGCCGTGGCCCTGGTGCCGCTGACTCTGGGGATGACGGTGGGGGGCGGGGGACCTGACGGGCCGATCGGACCCGTCGGGCCGGTCGGTCCGGTCGGGCCCGTCGGTCCGGTCGGGCCCGTCGGTCCGGTCCAGCCGGACACACCGGCGAGTCGGAGCACGAGGCCCAGGCTGAGAGACCCAGGGAGCCTTGCATGAAGGACGCGACGGAGTTGATTCGAGCCCTGACCGGGCTGGCCTGGCCGGTGTTCGCCGCGTTGGTGGTGTGGAAGCTGCTTCCGGAGATCCGGGACATCGTCAGCAAACGGGGCTTCAGCCTCAAGGTCGGCAACAACGAACTCACGGTGCAGCAGTTCACGGACCAGGTCGTCGAGACCACCGCGGAACTCCAGCGGCAGGTCACGGCTCGGACCGAACCGTCGCCGCAGTCACAGCACGTCCTGCGCAGAATCCTGTGGGTCGATGACACACCCGCCAACAACGCCTACCAGGCCGGCCAGTTACAGGCCATGGGCGTGGAGGTCGTGCAGACCGAGTCCACGGACGAGGGGCTGCGGACCCTGCGCAGGGCCTCCCGGCCCTTCGACGCGGTGATCACCGACATGGGCCGCGCCGAGGCCGGCGGCTTCGACCCCGACGCCGGGCTCACGCTGATCCGGAGGATCCGCGAGGCGGGTGACACGATCCCGGTGTTCGTCTACGGCGGCTCCGGTGCGACGGCCCGCCGGGACCAGGTGGCCGCCGCCGGGGGCGACGGCGTCACACAGACCACCAGCGAGCTGTTCGCCCTGCTGGGCGGGGTGGGCCGGTTCCCGAGAACCGCTACTTGACCGGCCCGAGGCCCAGCGTTCCGCCGATCTCCTGCTGCATGACCTGGCCCGCCTCGAACTCCAGGGTTTCGTCGCCGAGGGTGGCCTGGTCGGTGTCCAGGCCGTCCAGTTCTTCCAGGGGCTGGTTCAGGCGGACGTGGATGAGGACGGACTGGAGGGCGCGCAGGACCGCGGAGGCGGTGGGGCCCCAGTTGGAGAAGTAGGAGAACTGCCACCACCACAGGGCCTCCGTGGTGCGGCCCGCGCGGTAGTGGGCCATGCCGTGGCGGAGGTCGGCGATGATGTCGGCGAGGTCGTCCGAGATCCGGGCCGGTACGGGGGCCTTGCGGGGCTCGTACGGGTCGAAGACCTCGGAGTAGACGTCGATCGGGTCCAGGAGGCGCGCGAAGTTCTCGCGGATCTGGTCGACGTCCGGCTCGGGGCCCAGGTCCGGCTCGTAGCGCTCGTCGGGGACGATGTCCTCGTGCGCGCCGAGGCGCCCGCCGGCCAGCAGGAGCTGGGAGACCTCCAGGAGGAGGAAGGGGACCGCCGAATCCGGCTCGTCGCCCTTCGCCACCTCCGTGACGGCCACCAGGAAGCTCTCCACCTGGTCCGCGATCTGGACCGAGAAGTCGTCCGGGTTCAGCGTCGTGTCGTGCAGCGTGGCGTCAGACATCTAGGAGTCGTCTCCCCTCGAAGGCGCGGCCGAGGGTGACCTCGTCCGCGTATTCCAGGTCGCCACCCACCGGGAGGCCGCTGGCCAGGCGGGTGACCTTCAGGCCCATGGGTTTGATCATGCGGGCGAGGTAGGTGGCCGTGGCCTCGCCCTCCAGGTTCGGGTCCGTGGCCAGGATCAGCTCGGTGACCGTGCCGTCGGCCAGCCGGGCGAGGAGTTCCCTGATGCGCAGGTCGTCGGGGCCGACGCCCTCGATCGGGCTGATCGCCCCGCCGAGCACGTGGTAACGGCCCCGGAACTCCCGGGTCCGCTCGATCGCGACGACGTCCTTGGGCTCCTCCACCACACAGATCACCGTGGGGTCGCGGCGGGCGTCGCGGCAGATGTTGCACAGTTCCTCCTGTGCCACGTTGCCGCAGGCCGCACAGAAGCGGACCTTCGCCTTCACCTCCAGCAGGGCCTGCGCGAGACGCCGTACGTCCGTGGGCTCCGCCTGGAGGATGTGGAAGGCGATCCGCTGCGCGCTCTTCGGACCGACGCCGGGCAGCCGCCCCAGCTCGTCGATGAGGTCCTGGACCACGCCTTCGTACAACGGACTGCCCTTCCTGGAGTCTTTCGGTACGTACCGTAGTTGGCTGCCGCCTGTCCTAGGAAGGCGGTACCGGTGTCGCGTGGGCGACGAACATCAGAACGGCCAGTTCAGAACGGCAGGCCGGGGATGCCGCTGCCGCCGCCCAGACCCTGGGCCAGCGGGCCCAGCTTCTGCTGCTGGAGGGTCTGCGCGTTCTCGTTGGCCGCCTGCACGGCCGCGACGATCAGGTCGGCGAGGGTCTCGGTGTCGTCCGGGTCCACCGCCTTCGGGTCGATCTTCAGCGCGCGCAGCTCGCCGGAACCGGTCACGGTGGCCCGTACCAGGCCGCCGCCCGCCTGTCCGTCGACCTCCGTGCTCGCCAGCTCCTCCTGGGCCCGTGCCAGGTCCTGCTGCATCTTCTGGGCCTGCTGGAGCAGCTGCTGCATGTTGGGCTGGCCACCACCGGGGATCACGATCAGCTCCTGGGTGTCGATTCTCGGTTGTCCCGTTGTGCATGAGCCTACGTGGTCGACGCAGCCATCGCCCCGCCACTCTTTCGAGTGAGAATCGCCGGAGGCCTATACCTGACCAAGGGCCACTTCTGGGCGGAAAAGACGCGAAAGCCAAGCCTTCGCCACCCATTGGGCGGTAGGAAGGATTCCCGTCGTCAGCATCCATTGTCAGGTCCCGTGCGGTGGCCGGCGTCGTGTTCAATGCCATGGCCCGCGTCACGGAACGTGACCGGTGGGGATCAGTTAGGGAGTGCCTGGTGGGTCAGCCGGAGATGCAGCCCGAGGGACCGCGTCAGGACGGGCGGGGCGAGGGTGCGGCCGGACTGCGGCCGGGCGATCTGGCCGGGCGGGCGTTTCCGCTCGGGGACTGGGGCGAGCCGGCCGAGCGGCTCGACGAGCTGTACCGGTGGGTGGAGCGCGGGGCGCTGGAGACGGCCGCGTGGTACCTGGCGGACCGGGTGTGGAAGCGGCGGGGGGCGCGGGCGCTGCGCGGCGGGGCGGCCGTGGGGGCGGTGCTGGGGGCGGCGCTGCCGCTGCTCGACCTGACCGGGGTGGTCGGCGGGGTCGCACCCTGGGGGTATCTCGCGCTGCTGACGGCGGTGGCGTGCGTGGGCGTCGACCGGTTCTTCGGGGTGACGTCCGGCTGGATAAGGGACATGGCCACCGCTCAGGCCGTGCAGCGGCGGCTCCAGGTGCTCCAGTTCGACTGGGCGTCGGAGAGTGTGCGGGAGGTGCTGGGGCCGGCGGAGGGGACGGCGAGCGAGGCGGCGGAGCGGTGCCTGGCGGTGCTGCGGAGGTTCTCGGAGGACGTGACCGAGCTGGTCCGTACGGAGACGGCCGACTGGATGGTGGAGTTCCGGACCGGGTCGGCGCCGCTGGCGATCCAGGCGGCGGTGGCGGCCGGGCCGCGCGGGGAGGCGGGGCAGCTGCACGGCCGCTTCCCGCTGCCGCCGGGGACGAACGGGGCCCGGCCGAACATGCCCCGGCAACGACCCCCGGAGCCCAGGTGAGGGGGGCGGGGCGTACGTCGCCGGTCGGCCGCGGGTGAGTGGGGGTCGCTCGCGCAGTTCCCCGCGCCCCTAAAGGGGCGCTCAGGCTGGCGTGCCCCTTTAGGGGCGCGGGGAACTGCGCGACCAGCCACGACGGCGCCGCAGAAGAGACCCGGCGCTCACCCACCCCACGGCGCCCCCGTACTCCCCCGCACCTCCAGAAACGGCGTCACCAGGTCCACCTCCGCCCCCCGCCCCGGCTCCGCGATCCTCCCCAGGAGCCGTTCGGCGGCCCGCCGCCCCACCTCCTCGCTCGCGTTGTCCACCGTCGTGAGCCACAGGTGGCGCAGCCGGGAGAGGTACGTGTTGTCGTAGCCGACCAGCGACAGGTCCCGGGGCACGGTCAGCCCCGTCTCCTCGGCCGCCGACAGCGCGCCCACGCACGTCATGTCGTTCACCGCGAAGACCGCCGTCGGACGCGGGACCCGGCTCAGCAGCCGAACCGTCGCCCGATAGCCGCCCTCCTCCGTCAGGTCCCCCTGTTCCACCGTCGCCGAGCCTGCCAGCCCGTGCGCGCGCATGGTCGTCTCGAAGCTGCGCCGGCGCAGTTCGCCGACCGCCCCCTGACCGGCGATGTGGGCGATGTGCCGGTGCCCCAGGCCGATGAGGTGCTCGGTGGCGAGGCGGGCGCCCAGCTCGTCGTCGTTCGCGACGATGTCGACGGACGGGAGCACCGGCTCCCTGGCCCCGGCCACCACCGTCGGGACACGGTCGGCCGCCGTGCGCAGCACCCCGGGGTCGTGCAGCGTGCCGACCGCGATCAGGCCGTCCACGTGCAGTTCGGTGAAGGTGTGGGTGAGGTCCTCGCCGAGGCGCCGGTTCAGGTGCCCGTCGGCCAGGAGCATCCGCAGCCCGGCGTCGTACAGCCGCCGGTTCAGGCCGTCGAGGAGTTCCACGAACCAGGGGTTGCGCATGTCGTTGAGGAGGACGCCGACCGTGCGGGTGCGCCGCTCGCTGAGGCTGCGGGCCGCCGCGTTGGGCCGGTAGCCGAGTTCCTCCACCGCGGCCAGCACCGCCCGGCGCTTGTCCGCGCGGACCCCGTCCGCACCGCGCAGCACCAGGGAGACCAGCGACTTCGACACGCCGGCGCGCGCGGCGACGTCACGGATGGTCGGGGCGCTCATGACATGGACCGTTCCATACTCACCCGCGCATTGTAAAGACGGCCGAATGTCTTGACATCAGCAGAAGGGCGCCCGCATCGTGAGCGGGCAACCTCTGGAACGGTCCAAAGAAGGGCAGCCATCGTGAGCACGCTCGGCGTCGCCGTCGTCGGATTCGGCTGGATGGGACGGGTGCACGCCCAGGCCTACCAGCGGATTCCCCACCACTTCCCGCAGCTGCCCGTACGGCCCGAGCTGATCGCCGTCGCCGAGGAGGTACCGGGCCGGGCCGAGGAGGCGGCCGCCCAGTTCGGGTTCGCCTCGACCACCCGGGACTGGCGCGAGGTCGCCGCCGACCCGCGCATCCACGCCGTCAGCATCACCGCGCCCAACTTCCTGCACCGCGAGATCGGCACCGCCATGGCGGAGGCCGGCAAGCACATCTGGATCGAGAAGCCGGTCGGCCTGACCGCCGAGGACGCCACCGCCGTACGGGACGCGGTCCGCGAGGCCGGTGTCCAGAGCACCGTCGGCTTCAACTACCGCAACGCGCCCGCCGTCTCGTACGCCCGTGAGCTGATCGCCTCCGGCGAGCTGGGCGCCGTCACCCATGTCCGCATCCGTCTCTTCAGCGACTACGCGGCCCATCCCGAGGGCGCCCTGACCTGGCGCTACGAGCGGGCCCGCGGCGGCGGAGGCGTCCTCGGCGACCTGGCCTCACACGGCGTCGACCTGGCGCGCCACCTGCTGGGGGACATCACCGCGCTCGCCGCCGACACCGCCGTCTTCATCCCCGAGCGCGCCCGGCCCACCGGCGCCACCGCCGGCCACACCCTGGCCACCGGCGGCGAACTCGGCCCGGTCGAGAACGAGGACTACGTCGGCTGCCTGCTGCGCTTCGCCTCCGGCGCCCGCGGGGTCCTGGAGGCCTCCCGGGTCTCGGTCGGCGAGCAGAACAACTACGGCTTCGAGGTGCACGGCACCAAGGGCGCCGTCTTCTGGGACTACCGGCGGATGGGCGAGCTGGGCGTCAGCCACGGCACCTCCTACCAGGACCAGCCCGTCAGCACCGTCTTCGTCGGCCCCGGCCACGGCGAGTACGCCGCCTTCCAGCCCGGCGCGGCCAACGCCATGGGCTACGACGACCTCAAGGTCGTCGAGGCCCGCAACTTCCTGCGCTCGGTCACCGAGGGCATCCCGTACGGCGCGACCCTGGACGACGCCGTGCACAGCGCGACCGCCCTCGACGCGATGAGCCGCTCGGCCGCGCGGGGCACCTGGGAGAACGTCGGATGAGCCGGACCCGGATCGGCTCGTCGGCGCCGGGAACATGGGCGCCGACCACGTGAACACGCTGCACCGCTGGGTCTCCGGCGCCGAGGTCGTCCTCGTCACTGACCTCGACCGGGAGCGGGCGGCCCGTAGGGAGCCCGCGGCCGACGCAGGTTCACCCCTTGCTGTAGGTCAGGCTCTCGCCGCCGCCCTTCGCCGCCCGCTTCAGCCTGCCGTCCGGCAGCAGGGTCACCTCGGTGGGGTCTCCCGCGGTGCAGGACGAGAGGGGCTTGCCCGACGTGACCTTGGACGGCCCTATGTCCAGCGGACCGCCGGCACCGGGGCGGTCGGCGAGCTTCGCCGTGAACTCGCAGTGGTAGCCGGGTCCGGCGGCGACCAGGGTGAGCACCGTGTCGCCCACCGCGCCCTGCCGGATGGTCAGTTCGCGGGTGTTGTGGCCGGTGGAGTTGTCTATGGCGGTGGTCCAGGTGCCCAGGAAGGCGGTGGGCACCACCGGGCTGGTCGACGCGGAGGGCGACGAGGTGGGAGTCGGCTCCTCGGAGGTGGTCGGGGCGGCGGCCGAGGTGGTCGGGGTGGGTTTGTCGGGCGCCTTGGCGTCGTCGCCGCTGCCGCCGTTGTTCAGGAGCGCGTAGACGGAGCCGCCCGCGGCCAGCATCACGATCAGGGCGATGGTGACGAGGAGGGCGGTGGAGCGGGTGCGGCGAGGCTCGTCGGTGGGGGTGGGGTCGTAGGGCGGGGGCGGGGGTGGCGGGGTGTAGACCGGAGGGATGGGGTCCGGGCCCGGGGTGACCACGGTGGTGTAGGGGTTGTACGGGGTGGTCTGGGGGTGCGGTTGCGGGTAGCCGTACGCGGGGTGGGCCGCGGTGTGTTCGGGGGGTGTGCTGTGGTGGGGTGACTGCGGGTACGTGGGGGCCGGGCGCGCCCCCGCGGCGGCAGCCGCGGATCCACCACCGCCCCGCGCCCCTTGGCCGGCCTCCCCCTGCGTCTCCTGAACAGGTGCCGCCCGCAGGGCCCCGTGGACCGTCGGGTCCTCCACCTCCAGCAACTCCACGGCGTGGCGACCCAGTTGGGCCACCAGGGAACCGGGCAGCCAAGGGTCCCTCGACCGGCCCTGTTCGACCGTGTCGACCGCTCCCGTCCGGGCCAGGATCGCGTCCAGGGACGGGCGGGACGCCGGGTCCTTGCGCAGGCAGTCGCGGACCACGTCGGCGATGCCCTCGGGGAGACCGGAGAGGTCGGGGTCCTCCTGGGCGATACGGAACAGTACGGCGTGTTCACCGCCCCCGGTGGAGCCGAAGGGCAGCCGGCCGGTCGCCGCGTACGCCAGCACCGAGCCGAGGCAGAAGACGTCGCACGCCGGGGTGATCCGGTCGCCGCGCACCTGCTCGGGTGCCATGAAACCCGGCGAGCCGACCAGCGAGCCGGTCCGGGTGAGCCCCTCCCCCGGCGAGGTCTCCAGCGCCCGCGCGATGCCGAAGTCGATGACCCGGGGGCCCTCGATCGTGAGCATCACGTTGGACGGCTTGAGGTCGCGGTGGACGATCCCGGCCGCGTGGATGTTGGCCAGCGCGTGCGCCAGCCCGGCCGCGAGGATGCGCACCGACCGCTCCGGCAGCGGCCCGTGGTCGTGCTCGACGACCCGCTGGAGGCTCGGCCCGGCCACATAACCGGTGGCCACCCAGGGCACCTCGGCCTCGGTGTCGGCGTCCAGCACGGGCGCGGTCCAGAACCCGCCGACCCGCTGGGCGTTGCGCACCTCCTGCCGGAAGCGCGCCCGGAACTCCTCCTGCGCGGCAAGCTCCGCCCGCACCAGCTTCACGGCGACCGTACGGCCCCGCTCCGACCGGGCGAGATACACGTGCCCCATGCCGCCCGCGCCCAGCCGCGCGAGCAGCCGGTAGTTCCCGATGTGCTGCGGATCCCCCGGCCCCAGCTTCTCCATGGCAGATCCGCCCCTCCTCCACAGGTGTGATCGAGCCGAGAATATTCCGGCCGTGCGGGCCGCCGAGCCCCGCCCTGTCTACGGTTCCGTAACAGGTACCGGACGGCCGGGCACATCCACCGGTTGTGGACAACGTGTCGCGGAATCCGTCGGAGCACGGAACATGTCGCCGATATCGCGCCCCCTCCCGGCGCTCCTACGCTCCCCGCCATGACCCCTCAGCCCAATCCCCAGGCCGGAGCCGCCGTGAAGGCGGCCGACCGTGCGCACGTCTTCCACTCGTGGTCCGCGCAGGACCTCATCGACCCGCTGGCCGTGGCCGGTGCCGAAGGGTCGTACTTCTGGGACTACGACGGCAGGCGGTACCTGGACTTCACCAGCGGGCTCGTTTTCACCAACGTCGGCTACCAGCACCCGAAGGTCGTCGCCGCCGTCCAGGAGCAGGCCGCGACGATGACGACCTTCGCGCCCGCCTTCGCCGTCGAGGCGCGTTCGGAGGCGGCCCGGCTGATCGCCGAGCGGACGCCGGGCGACCTGGACCGGATCTTCTTCACCAACGGCGGCGCCGACGCGATCGAGCACGCGATGCGGATGGCCCGGCTGCACACGGGCCGCCCCAAGGTGCTGTCCGCGTACCGCTCGTACCACGGGGGCACGCAGCAGGCGATCAACCTCACCGGCGACCCGCGCCGCTGGGCCTCCGACGGCGCCGCCGCCGGGGTCGTGCACTTCTGGGCGCCCTTCCTCTACCGCTCCCGTTTCTACGCGGAGACCGAGGAGCAGGAGGCCGCCCGGGCGCTGGAGCACCTGGAGACGACGATCGCCTTCGAGGGGCCGGCGACCGTCGCCGCGATCGTCCTGGAGACGATCCCCGGGACCGCCGGGATCATGGTGCCGCCGCCGGGATACCTCGCGGGGGTCCGGGAGATCTGCGACAAGTACGGGATCGTCTTCGTCCTGGACGAGGTGATGGCCGGGTTCGGGCGGACCGGTGAGTGGTTCGCCGCCGACCTGTTCGGGGTCGTACCGGACCTGATGACCTTCGCCAAGGGGGTGAACAGCGGGTACGTGCCGCTCGGGGGTGTGGCGATCAGCGACCGGATCGCCGAGACCTTCGGGAAGCGGCCCTACCCGGGCGGGCTGACGTACTCCGGGCATCCGCTGGCGTGTGCCGCGGCCGTCGCCACCATCGGCGTGATGGCGGAGGAGGGGGTCGTCGAGAACGCCCGGCGGCTCGGCGCGGAGGTCGTCGGACCCGCGCTCGCCGCGCTCGCCGAACGGCACCCGAGCGTCGGCGAGGTACGCGGCACCGGCATGTTCTGGGCGCTCGAACTGGTGCGGAGCCGGGAGACCCGGGAGCCGCTGGTGCCGTACAACGCGGCGGGCGAGGCGAACGCGCCGATGGCGGCGTTCACGGCGGCCGCCAGGGAGCGCGGCCTGTGGCCGTTCGTGAACATGAACCGGACGCATGTCGTGCCACCGTGCAACGTCACCGAGGCGGAGCTGAAGGAGGGGTTCGCCGCACTGGACGCCGCCCTGAGCGTGGCCGACGAGTACACCGTGTGAGGTCACGGGCGGCCTTCCCCACAGAGAAGACGTACGGAGGCAACCCGAACGCGTAAGGTGGCGTGCTCGTAGATGTACATGTAAGCGAGCACGTCACCCGAACGCGTGAGGAGAGGCACCCGACGATGCCCGGCAACGGCGCTGTGACGCGCAGTACCCTGCGCCAGCAGATCGCGGACGCGCTCCGTGACGAGGTGCTCGCCGGGCGACTCCAGCCGGGCCGCGAGTTCACGGTCAAGGAGATCGCCGAACAGTACGGGGTCTCCGCCACGCCGGTCCGTGAGGCCCTGGTCGACCTGTCCGCGCAGGGCATCCTCGAAGCCGACCAGCACCGCGGCTTCCGCGTCCCCGAGTACACCCTGGCCGACTACCGGGGCATGATCGAGGCACGCTGCATGGTCATCGACGGCATGTTCCAGGCGTTGGCCGACGGCCACCACCCCGCCTTCGACGACACCCAGAACCCGCGCGTCACCGCCGCCCTGGCCGCGGTCCGCCGCCGCGGCGAGGAGGCGCACCGCGCCGCGACCGCCGGTGACCTCATCGTCCTCATCGGCTACGACCTGCGGTTCTGGCGGGAGCTTTCCGCCCTGTTCGGCAACCCCTACCTCGGCGACTTCCTGCACCGGCTGCGTGTCCAGTCCTGGGTGTGCGCGGTCCAGCAGCTGCGGCGGCTGCCCGATCTACGCGGGTATCTGTGGGCCGGGCACACGGAGTTGGTGGACGCGGTGGTCCGCCGTGACGCGGAGACCACCCGGGGGATCGTCGCCGCGTACAACACCCACTCCCTCGCCCTGATCGAGCGACTGTCGGAGAACGGATGACCGAGCCCACGGAACGGGCGGACGCGGAGCAGCGGACGGACGCGGAGCGGGCCGATGCGGAGCGGTTGGGCCTCTCCGTCGTCATACCCGCGTACAACGAGGAGGAGCGGCTCGGTCCCACCCTCGACGCCGTCACCCGTTATCTCGCGGACAACGAGAGCCGTTTCGGCTGCTGGGAAGTGATCGTCTCCGACGACGGTTCGACCGACGGCACTCGCGAGGTCGCCGCCCTGGCGCACCCGCACGTCCGGCTGGTCACCGCCGACCGCAACCGCGGCAAGGGCAACGCGCTGCGCCTCGGCGTCGCCGCGACGACGGGCGCCCGGGTGCTGGTCACCGACGCCGACCTGGCCGCCCCGATCGAGGAGCTGGAGCGGCTGGACAAGGCGCTCAGCGAGGGCAACGCGGCGGCGATCGGCTCGCGTGCGGTGCCCGGAGCGGAGATAGCCGACCGCCAGCACCGGCTGCGGGAGCTGCTCGGCCGGGCCGGGAACCTGCTGATACGTGCGACCGCCGTGCCCGGCCTGCGGGACACGCAGTGCGGTTTCAAGCTGTTCGACGGCGACCTGGCCCGTGAGTCGTTCGCCGCGTCCCGCCTCGACGGCTGGGGCATCGACGTCGAGGTCCTCCAGCACCTGCACCGGGCCGACCACCCCATCGCCGAGGTCCCGGTCCGCTGGAGCCACCAGCCGGGCTCGAAGGTGGGTGCGCTGGCCTACCCGAGGGTCCTCGGCGACCTGGTCCTGCTGCGGCTGCGCCGGCTGCGCCCCGCCGACCTGCTGGTCGCGGCCCTCTTCCTCGTCCTGTCCGTGGCGTTGTACTCGCACCGCTTCTTCGATCCCGGCCACCGCTACCTCGTCGACTCCATCCAGGACCAGAACCAGTGGGAGTGGTTCTTCGCGGTGACCGCGGACAACCTCGCGCACCTGCGCAACCCGCTCTTCTCCGACCTCCAGAACTTCCCCGACGGCGTGAACCTGATGGCCAACACGGTCATGCTGGGCATGTCCGTCCCGTTCGCCCCGCTCACCCTGCTCGCCGGACCGGCCGTCTCGCTCTCCGTCTGCATGGCGCTGGGCCTCGCCGCGACCGCCGTCGCCTGGTACTGGCTGATCGTGAAGCGGGTGGTACGGCACCGGGGCGCGGCCTTCGTCGGTGCGGCCCTCGCGGCCTTCGCGCCACCGATGGTCAGCCACGCCAACGCGCACCCGAACTTCGTGATCCTGTTCATGATCCCGCTGATCGTCGACCGCGCCCTGCGGCTGGCGACCGGCGCACGGGTCCGGCGGGACGGGATCGTGCTCGGCGTGCTGACGGCCTACCAGGTGTTCCTGGGCGAGGAGCCGCTGCTGCTGGCCGCGCTGGGGATGGTGCTGTTCGCCGTCGCGTACGCCGCGGTACGTCCCGACGTGGCGAAGGAGGCCTGGCGCCCGCTCGGCAAGGGGCTGCTGGTGGCCGGGGCGGTCTGCCTCCCGCTGGTGGCCTTCCCCCTGTACTGGCAGTTCACCGGGCCGCAGAGCTACCACAGCGTGCTGCACGGCGACAACGCCGGAAACAGCCCGCTCTCCCTGCTGGCCTTCGCCGAGCGCTCGCTGCTCTTCGGCGACGCGGCCCGTGCCAACGAGCTCTCCCTGAACCCGACCGAGCAGAACGCCTTCTACGGCTGGCCGCTGGTCCTGCTCGTCTTCGCGATCGTCGTACGACTGTGGGAACGGCCGCTGGTCAAGGCGCTGGCGTTCACCTCGCTGGCCGCGGCGGTGCTGTCGCTCGGCCCGAAGATCCGGATCCCGCTGACGGACACGGTGTACCCGGGTCCGTGGGCGCTGGTGCGGAAGTTCCCGCTGTTCGAGTCGGTGATCGAGGGCCGGGTCGCGATGATCTGCGCGCCCGCGCTGGGCGTCCTGCTGGCTATCTTCCTGGAGAAGGTGCTGTCCACCCAGCGGATCGGCACCCTCTACGCCGGCCTGCTCTCGGTCGCCCTCGCCCTGCTCCCGATCGTCCCGGCGCCCCTGAAGGCGGTCCCGCGGGAGCCGGTCCCGGCGTTCTTCACGAGCGGGGCGTGGAGGTCGTACGTGGGCACGGGCGAGTCCCTCGTACCGCTCCCGCTGCCCGATCCTGGCGCCGCGGAGGCGCTGCACTGGCAGACCACCGCCGGCCTCGGTTTCAAGATGCCCGGCGGATACTTCAACGGCCCCTACGGGGATGATCGCATCGGCATCTACGGCGCCGTCCCGCGCTACACCTCCGACATGCTGCGGGACGTCCGCTACACCGGGAAGGTGCCGGTGATCGGCAGGAACTGGCGGGCGCAGGCGAAGACGGACTTCGCGTACTGGAAGGCGGGCGTCCTGGTGGTCGCCCCGCAGCCCAACGACGACAAACTCCGGCAGGCCGTGACGGCACTGACCGGAAAACCCGGTAAGTGGACGGGCGGGGTGTGGGTATGGGACCTGCACGAGGGGCGCTGACCGACCCCGCACCGACTACTCTTCCTGACCACCTAGCTGACCACCTAGCCGCACACCGCTTGTGAACGCGCTGATACGAGGAGCCCTCTTTGGCCTGTGACCTCTGGCTGGTACCGCTCGTGGACGTGTTGTGCCACACGCCCGACAATCCGTTCGCCGAGGAACTCGCGCAATACAACAAGGTGCTCGCCGAGGCCGGACTGCCACCGGTGCCGGTGTACCAGTACATGCCGGGCCTGTCCGGTGAGGTGGCACCCGTGGCCGGCTTCGACTACGACGCGCTCCACTTCCTGCGCCGCGCGTACCTGCTCCAGGTCTGCGGCCTGCCCGTGTCCCCCGTGGACGACCTCGGCGGCGACTACGAGCAGCTCCTGGAGATGTTCGAGTCCACGGCCCAGCAGTCCCACCTCGTCTGGCACTACGACCACGCCGGCGCCTACGTCCCGGTCGACTTCCCCAGCCCGCTCTCCAGCGACGAACTCCTCGCGAGCGGCGGCCCGCTGGGCTCCTCGCACGCGCTGCTGCGCGAGCTGGAGTACGTCGCCCCGTCGATCGGCATCGACCCCGCGAACCCCCCGGCCGCACCGCAACCCCCCGCCGTCCCCACCGACTTGGAGGAGCCCGCGGTCCCGGCCCCCTACGACCCCAGCCCCTTCGCCCGCGAACGGCACGTATGGCTGGGCCTGCATGCGGCGGCGACCCGCAGCCTGGCCCAGGGATCGATGATCGTCTTCAGCTGACGGTCCGTGAACCCGCCCCCGTACGGCGGAACCCCATATGGCTCCTCCGGGGAGCGCGGCGAGAGATGTCGATCTAGCCTCCGAAATGAGCGCTTATCAGATCTTTTGTCCCGCGCTCCAGCGAACCCAAGGAGGAGACATGCGCAAGCTTCAGAAGGCAGCTGTTGCGGTCGCCATCATCGGCGGCGTCAGTTTCATGGGCACCGTCCCGGCCACCGCCCTCGCGCCCCAGGGCGGGCACCACGGCGGCGGTTGCCGGTCGCACGACTTCAACCTCGACATCCTCGGTGAGGTGGGCATCGCCAACGGGCTCGCCGGCAACCTCCTCAACGGTGAGGGCAGCCCGGGTGCGCAGTTCACCGACATGGGTTCCGACTGCGGCCACGGCTGGTAGGCCGCCACGCACCGACTGAACCGGCCTTGAGCCGCGTGATCATCTCTGAGTGAAGTGGACAGGGCTCCGGACCGCGTCGGTCCGGAGCCTTGGGGTGCGCGGTCAGCCTTGTTCGACGATCCGGATGGTGCGGATGCCCGTGCCCCGGTACCGCATCGGTGTCCTGGTCAGGACCGGACGGCCGCGCGGCCACTCGACGGTCGGCAGGGCGAGGTGCAGCACATGGGCACCACTCCAGTCCGGCTCGTCCTTCTCGTCCTCCCTGTTCCCCGCCTCGCCGTTCGCGGCACGCAGTCGCTTGCCGACGGCGGTGGCCGCCGCGAAGTCGAGCCCTTCGATGGTGACGGACGGCAGCGCGCCGACGTGCTCGGCGACCCTGGCCCGCTCCCGCTCCGCCGCGGCGAGGCTCACCGCGGGGATGTACACCCGCAACGCCGCATCCTTCTCCGCCTCGACGACCAGCCGGGAGGCCATCCTGTTGCCGGCCCCGAGCGCCAGGGCCGCCGTGTCGTCGAAGATGACGGCGCGCGGCAGCGGGTACCGCTCCTCCTGGCTCACTGGACCTCCCCGATCCGCCCCGACTCGATGGCGGCCCACAGCTGCTCGCCGGCCTTCTCGTCCTCTTCCGTGTAGGGCCTGCCGAGGAAGTGCTCCTCGACGTACGCCCTGGTCTCCTCGTACCGCTTGCGCAGCTCTTCCTTGGTGGGCGTGGCTCCGGCCAGCTCCGCCACGAGGTCCCGCATGCTCATCCCACGTTCCCGGGCGAGCTCCTGGAGGCGGTCACGGACAGCGGGGTCGACCTTGATCGTGGTGTCAGCCATGAGCACAGTATACCGTCGGTATACCACCTCGGGGCGCACAAGTGTGACAGTCAACGACGTTCCCTTCTCTGCTTTCTAGGCCGCCACGAGGCGAACTTTTTGCATTTCACCCGTGCGTGTCGCCGATTCGTACGGCCCGTCGAATACCTCGCAGGCCGTCGAGTACTGCCGGGTCACCGGGTCCCGCGTCACCACCCGGCGCAGATAACCCCGTTCCTCCAGCTCACGCAGGGCCGCGACGACCGACATGCACCCCTCCCGGCGCCGCTCGGCGAGGATGCGTTCGGTGATCCAGGACCCGTCGGGCAGCCCCAAGAGGTACGCCAGTACGCCTACCGCACCCCAGGACAGACGACGGTCCCCGAAACGGGTGCGGGCAAGAGCTGCGAAGGCGCGCACGGGCGCCATACGATGAACGCGCATCGGGAGGGCTCACTCCTGGTGTCGAGCCCCCGGGTGTTGGCGCACCGCGGGGGCAATCTGTTGATCGTGACTCTAGGGCCACGCAAAGAGCCGAACGCAAGCCACAATCCCTTTTTCCCGGCGCCACGTTGACGGATTTCACTCCGGGGAGTGAAGCGCGGAACGCAGCAGTCGCGTGTGCACGAAACGGTCGGGACAGGTCGGCCGGTACCGCCAGGACAACGGCCAGGTCATGCCGTCCAGCGCGGGGATCGGGATGTACGACACCCGGTCCGGGACGGCAGTCAGCCGGGTCACTTCCGCAGGCCACGGCAGGTGGCCCGTGCTCCCGGCCGGCACCAGGAAGTACACGCACCGCCGCCTGCTCGCGACCTCGATGACGGGCCCGGGATCACCCCCGGTCAACTCCGCGAGCCGATCGGCGAGCCGCCGCCCCCACGCCCCGTCGTCCACCCGCACGGCGTCGAACTGAACACCGGCTTTACGGAGTTGCACGCCGTGTGCCGGAATCCAGCCCAGCTTTGAGGGGTCACTTTCCGTGTTCATGGGATCAGTTTCGGCAGCCGGGGCTAGCTTTTCCATGACTCTGAGTCGACCACCGAATACGGTCGGAAATCGGGGTGCGTCGGTTGTGACCGGTTGAGTTCGGTTGAGTTCGGGGGTGACCGCAATGGCGCGGGCCGAGAACAAAGAGGAAGCGGGCGGTACGGCACAGATGGTGGCCGCCCTGGCGAAGGCCCTGCGTGAGCAACAAGGGCTGACCCAGGAGGAGCTGGGGAAACGGACGGGCTACACGGCCTCCGCGGTCAGCGCGATGGAGACGTGCGCGCAGCCCGCCAGCGACAAGATGCTGGTGGCGCTGGAGGAGGCCATCGGCAACGGGATGGGGGTCTTCGAGAAGGCCCGCAAGTGGATGCTGCTGGAGAAGTACCCCGCCCGGTTCCGGGGCTTCTCGGAGCTGGAGGCCGGGGCGGTCACGATCTCGTCGTACGGGACTCTCGTGGTCGACGGCTTGTTCCAGACCGAGGACTACGCACGGGCGCTGATCGGGGGCAGCTTCCCGCCGGTCTCCGAGCAGAAACGGGAGGAGCTGGTCGAGGCCCGGCTGGCCCGCCGGGCGCTGTTCAAGCGCGAGCCGGCCCCGATGATCGAGCTGATCCTCGAAGAGAGCGTGCTGAGGAGGCCGTTCGGCTCCTGGGACGTACTCCGGGGACAACTGCTCTCCCTCTCCGAGGACGCGCAGCGCGACAATGTGTGCCTGCACGTACTGCCGATGGAGCGGGGGCTGCGGGGGACGTACGCCGGTGATCGTGGGCCCATGAAGATGGTGGTGACCGCGGAGCACGAACACGTCGTCTACATGGAGATCGAGGACCAGGGCATCCTGGTCAGCGAACCGGAGGAGGTCTCCCAACTCGCCCACCGCTATGCGAAGATCCGCGCACAGGCCCTGAGTACCGACGACTCAGTGAGCCTCATCGAACGGTTGGCAGGAGAGAAGCGATGACCCGCACCAAAACCCTGCGATGGTTCAAGTCCAGCTACAGCGACGGCGGGGGCGGCGACTGCGTCGAGACCGCCTACACCTGGCGCAAGTCCTCCTACAGCGACGGCGGCGGCGGGAACTGCCTCGAAATAGCCCCCTGCCCCCACACCATCCACATCCGCGACTCCAAGACGGCCCCCGACGGCCCGCACCTCACCCTCTCCCCCGCCGCCTGGGCCTCCTTCCTGGAGGCGGAGGCGGGGCGCTAGCCGAAGACCGTGAACAGCGCGAGGGCGGGCCCGGTCGCGTAGACGAGCACGCCCAGGGCCAGGGACGTCCACGGTCGCCGCGCCCACACCACCCCAAGTACGACCGTGACCACCGCGGCGGCCAGCGTGACCGTCGGCCCGAACATCGCCACGAGCATCCAGACACCGGAGTCGTCGCAGAACCGCACTGTCCCGGCCGAGGTGCCACAGCTGTCACTGGCGAAGATCATGCCGAAGAACAACAGCCCGGTGACCGCGACCGCGGCCGCGAGGAGCAGCCCGGCCGTCACGGCGAAGCCCACCCTTGCGGGCCCACCCGACGAAGGGGCCGGCGGCGGGAACCCGGGACCGTACGACGGCGGGTACGGCTGCTGGTACGAGGGCGGCGGAAATCTCATGCCCCCAATGTCGCGCCGCCCGCGTGTTCCCGCCTGAGTACGACCGCGAGGAGCGGTTGAGTACCGTCGCTCAGGCGGCCGTCGACAGCTGAAGGGCACCGTGGGGCTCGGACAGCGAGACGATCTCCAGGAGGCACCCCATGAACGGCCGTACCCTCATCTCGGCGCTACGGACCCCCGTCGCCCTCGGCTACCTGCTGCTCGTCGCCGGGGTCACGGTGTGGGCCTGCGTGGACGCGGCGGCGTTCGACGGCAGCATGGCGCTGGTCTGGGCCTTCCTGGTCACCACCCCGACCTCCCTGCTCCTCCTGATGCTCCCCGGCCCACTGGTGTGGGCCGCGGTACCGGTCGGCGCGCTGGTCCAGGCGACCGTACTCGGCCTGGCACACCAACAGTTCCGCGGCCGCCTGTCCCACCGCCCGCTCGGCTGAGCTGTTTCGAATGATCCCACTGGTCATAGAGTCTGCGTGTGACCGCTGAAGATTCCGCAGATCCCGCAGATTCCGCGTTCGCGGTGCTGGGCGTGCTGGGTGATCCCGTGCGCCGTCGGCTCTACCGGCACGTCGCCGCCGCACCGGGTGCGGTCGGGCGCGACGCGGCCGCGGAAGCCGTCGGGGTGACCCGGTCGCTGGCCGCCTTCCACCTGGACAAGCTGGTCGAGGCGGGGTTGCTGGACGTGTCGTTCCAGCGGCTCTCCGGGCGCACCGGCCCAGGGGCCGGGCGGCCGGCGAAGGTGTACCGGCGTGCCGAGGGCGAGCACTCCGTGTCCGTCCCGCCCCGGTCCTACGACGCGGCCGGCCGGCTGCTTGCCGAGGTGGTGGAACACGCGGGCCTGGACCGGGAGTTGCAGACCGCGGCGCGGGCCGCGGGCGCGGCGGACCCGGACGCCGACGCCGGTGACCTGGTCGAGGTGCTGCGGACCCGTGGCTACGAGCCCTTCTGGGACGGGGAGACGCTGCGGCTGCACAACTGCCCCTTCCACGCGCTGGCCGGGGAGTTCCCCGCCCTGGTCTGCGGCATGAACCTCGCACTCCTGGAAGGTCTGGCGTCCGAGGAGTGGTCGCCGGCGATGGACCCGTGCCCCGGCGGGTGCTGTGTGTCCCTCTCTAAAAACAAAAGTCATTGACTATAGAAGTCGGGTCCGGCCATGCTGGACCCATGACTGGCTTTCATCTCGCGCAAGTCAACGTCGGCCGCATCGTCGCCCCGCTGGACGAACCCGAGTTGGCCGACTTCGTCGCCCTGCAGCCGGAGATCAACGGACTCGCCGACCGCAGCCCCGGATTCGTGTGGCGCCTGGTCGACGAGGAGGGGGCGGACGCCACGGGCATCCGCCCCGACCAGAACGACGAACTCCTCCTGATCAACTGTTCGGTCTGGGAGTCGGTCGAAGCCCTGCGGGACTTCACCTACCGCTCCGGCCACCTGCGCGTACTGAGCCGCCGCCGCGAGTGGTTCCACCGCGCGATCGAGCCGCACCTGGCCCTGTGGTGGGTCCCGGCCGGTCACCGCCCGAGCCTCGCCGAGGCGCTGGAGCGGGTCACGCTGGTACGCGAACACGGCCCCGGGCCGTCCGCGTTCACCCTGCGCGACCCCCACCCCGCACCGACCGCGGCCGAGATCGTCTGAAACGCCGACTCGCCCGCCGGAAAGGGCATCCGGCCGGGCGAGAGCGGAGTGATGACGAAACGTCAGGATCAGAAGACCGGCGTGCCGTTCTGGGTCAGCTTCCAGTTGGTGGCCGCGAAGGTCGACGGGTCGATGGTGCCCTTGGCCGTGGCGTAGGCGACCATCAGGTCGCGGACCTGGTTGGTGGAGCTGTAGGCGATCTCGGCGGACGCGATGTGCGGGTAGCCGGAGCCGCCGTTGGCGCGGTAGTTGTTGACGGCGACGACGAAGACCTGGTCGTCGGCGACCGCGGTGCCGTTGTAGGTCAGGTTCTTGATGCGCGAGCCCTCGGCCGCCGCGATGTCGATCTCGTAGTCGACGCCGGTCGCCATGTCGTACATGTAGTCCCAGAAGCTGTTGGCGTTGGTGAGGGTGGCGGTGTCCACCGCCGTGCCGGCCGGGACCTGGTGGTAGTACTTCGCCGCGTACTCCAGGTAGTCCTTGAGCTGGGCGCCGGTGAGCTTCTTGCCGTACAGGGTGTTCTCGTAGACGTAGAGGCCCGCGACGTCGCGGATCGTCACGTCACCTGCCGGGATGGTGGCCGTACGGCTGAAGCACGCGGCCACCGAGATCAGCGGGAGCGCGGCGTCCGCCGCCGACAGGCCCGCCTTCACCGCGTCCATCTGGACCTGCTGGATGAAGTCGATGGCGGGGACGTCCTTCCAGCAGGCCTCCGCCGTCGACATCGCGGCGGTGCAGGTGCCGATCGCGGTGTTGACGTACTTGACGACCAGCTGGTGGTCCGCGGTGAGGAGTTCGGTGATCCGCGGGTCCTCGGTGACGGTGTTGCTGTTCAGCGTGGTGGCGGTCTTCTTGGTGATCTTCCAGGAGCCGTGCACGTGCTCCAGCTCGAAGTCGAAGCGGGAGAGCCGGTAGCCGTAGCAGTACGGCTCGGAGAGGAGGACGTCCTCGCCCGTCTCCGCGTTCTTCACCGTGTAGGTCGGCACGTCGACGTGGGTGTGGCCGACGAGGATCGCGTCGATGCCGGGGACCTGCTCGGCGACCAGGTTCGACGCGTTCTCCACGTAGGGGAGTTCGTCGCCCCACGAGGTCGAGCCGTCCAGGCCGGAGTGGTCGGTGAGGAAGACGACGTCACAGCCGAGGGCACGCAGCCGCGGCACGTACTTCTTCGCCTGCTCGACCAGGCCCGTGAAGGCCATCTTCCCGGAGACGTTGTCCTTGTCCCACAGGGCGATGCCCGGGTTGGTCAGGCCGAGGATGCCGACCTTGATGTCCGGGCCGTGCGGGACCTTGACGCGCTTGACGGTGTAGGGCTGGAAGGCAGGCTTCAGCGTCTTGGCGTCCAGGGCGTTGGCACCGAGCAGCGGGAAGTCGCACTGCTTCTCGAAGGTGCGGACGACCTCGATGCCGTAGTTGAACTCGTGGTTGCCGAGGGCGGCCGCGTCGTAGCGCATCTCGTTCATGGCGATCGCCATGGGGTGCTTGGGGCCGCGCTTGCCGTCCTTGCCGGTGATCGGGTCGACGCTCGCGAAGTAGGAGGCGAGGGACGTGCCCTGGATGATGTCACCGGCGTCGACGAGCAGGACCCGGTCCGCGCCCAGCTCCTTGCGGATGTTCTTCACCAGGGTGGCGATCCGGGCGATGCCGTAGGTGTTGCCCTTGGAGTCCACGGGCGCCGCATTGGTGTAGTAGTCCCAGTTGAAGACGTGGCTGTGCAGGTCCGTGGTGCCCAGGATGGAGAAGCTCCAGGTGAGGGGCTTGCACTCGGGCTTGTGCGGGGCAGCCTGGGCGGTGCCGGTGCCGAGCGTCCCGGCGACCGCGACCGCGGCGCCTGTCACGGCCGACTTCTGCACGAACTCACGGCGGTTCAGGGGATGGGCGGGCATTCAGGTCTCCTGGGCTCGAAAGGCACGGTCGGTCGGGCGGCGCGGCGGAACTACCCGCGTAGATGCTGGCGTTCGCCTGTTACCGGCGTAACCACGAGCAGCCCAAGGGCCAGTCAAGGATTCCCAAGACCGGCCCAAGACACCTGTGCACTCGCGTCCTACAGGAACGAGTTGATCTCGATCGTCTCGTTGCGGCCCGGGCCCACGCCGATCGCGGAGATCGGGGCGCCGGACATCTCCTCCAGCGCCTTGACGTAGTTCTGGGCGTTCTTCGGCAGGTCCGCGAAGGACTTGGCCTTGGTGATGTCCTCGGACCAGCCGGGCAGGGTCTCGTAGACCGGCTTCGCGTGGTGGAAGTCGGTCTGGGAGTACGGGAGTTCCTCGACGCGCTTGCCGTCGATCTCGTACGCGACGCAGACCGGGATCTGCTCCCAGCCGGTGAGCACGTCGAGCTTGGTGAGGAAGAAGTCGGTCAGGCCGTTCACGCGGGTCGCGTAGCGGGCGATGACCGCGTCGAACCAGCCGCAGCGACGGTCCCGGCCGGTGGTCACACCGCGCTCGCCGCCGATCCGGCGCAGCGCGTCGCCGTCCTCGTCGAACAGCTCCGTCGGGAACGGGCCCGCGCCGACCCGGGTCGTGTACGCCTTCAGGATGCCGATGACCCGGCTGATCTTCGTCGGGCCGACGCCGGAGCCGGTGCAGGCACCGCCGGCGGTCGGGTTGGACGAGGTCACGAAGGGGTACGTGCCGTGGTCGATGTCGAGGAGCGTGCCCTGGCCGCCCTCGAAGAGGACCACCTTGTCGTCCTCCAGCGCCTGGTTGAGGACGAGGACCGTGTCGGCGACGTACGGAGCGAGCTTCTCCGCGTAGCCCAGCAGCTCCTCGACGACCTGCTCGACGCCGATCGCACGCCGGTTGTACAGCTTGGTGAGCAGCTGGTTCTTGACGTCGAGGGCCGCCTCGACCTTCTGGGTCAGGATCGACTCGTCGTACAGGTCCTGGACCCTGATGCCCACGCGGTTGATCTTGTCCGCGTAGGTCGGCCCGATACCGCGCCCGGTCGTCCCGATCTTCCTCTTCCCGAGGAAGCGTTCCGTCACCTTGTCGACGGTCACGTGGTACGGCGTGATGATGTGCGCGTTACCGCTGAGCAGGAGCTTGGACGTGTCGACGCCACGCTCGTTCAGACCGCTCAGCTCGGAGAGCAGGACCGACGGGTCGACGACGACACCGTTGCCGATGACCGGAACACATGTGGGCGAGAGGATTCCGGAAGGGAGGAGGTGGAGCGCATACTTCTGGTCGCCCACGACGACCGTGTGGCCGGCGTTGTTGCCGCCCTGGTATCGCACCACGTAGTCGACGGAGCCGCCTAGCAGGTCCGTCGCCTTTCCCTTGCCTTCGTCACCCCACTGAGCACCGAGCAGCACAAGTGCGGGCACGCGCGTACACCCCTTCCGGGCGGGGCATGTCCAAGGTCAGGGGCGTGCGCGTAATGTTCAGCGCCGCGTACCACCGCGACCGTCGTTGGCCGCACAACCGTCGGACCGGATGCCCCGGAATAGACGAAGCCCCTGGCGCAATAGCGCAAGGGGCTCTTGCACAGTGATGCTACCCGAGGAAGCGAGGCAGGACCGAGGTGGCGACTTTCGCGACGTCCGATCAGCTGCTGGTGATCATCGATCCGGCGGCGAGGGAAACGGACAACGAATCCGTCCGGATCGCGAAAGACGTGCTCAGCGCGGGTGCGGCCGCGAAGGTGTGCATGCCGGACGGGCCCGAGGAATTCGCCCGGGTGCTGTCCCGCCGGGGCTCGCGGCGGCCGGTGGTCATCGGCGACGACGGCGCCCTGGTCCGCGCGGTGACCCTGCTGCACCGCCGCCGGGAGCTGGCCGGATGTGTGCTCTCCGTGGTCCCGGTCGGGGGCGCGCAGAGCGTGGCCCACACCCTCGGGGTGCCCGCCGGTGCCGTGGCGGCGGCGCGGGCGGTGCTGGACGGCGTGGAGCGCCGGATGGACCTCCTGGTCGACGACAGCGACGGGGTGGTGCTGGGCGCGCTGCGCATCCCGCCGGTGGCGGCCGAGCCGCAGGTGCCGGAGCCGGAGCCGGAGACCGCGATACGGCCGTGGCTGCGGCCGTACCAGACCCTCGTACGGTCGCTGTCCACCCGCCCGGCCCCGGTCGTGCCCCGGCCGGGGCCCGCGCGGCTGCGGGTGGAGGTCGACGGGCGGACGGTGGTGGATCTGGACCAGCCGTTGGAGGGCGTGTCCGTGACCCCGGGCGCGCGCGGGGTGGCCGAGGTGGAGGTGCGGCCGCTGTCGGTGGGCGCCGAGGCGACTCCGCTACGCGCGTCGGGCCGGACGGTCACGGTGGCGGGCGCGGACTTCCGGTACCGGGCCGACGCGGGGGTGGCGGGGCCGGTACGGCGCCGGACGTGGCGGGTGATAGAGGGGGCCTGGGGACTGACGGTGCCGGCGTAGGCGCTCGCGGTCCGCGACGGTTCGTCCGCGACGGTTCGTGGAAGCGTGGTGAAGGTTCCACCGGCCGGGCTGACGTAGTGCAGCCGGGTACGTACGGTGCGTATATGCCAGGTGCATTACGGGCCGGACGTACGGCCGCCGTATGGGTCGCCGGTGCCGTCCTCGTCGTCGCCCCGGGAGTCGCGCCGGGAGCCGCGCGGGCGGCGGCCGCTCCCCGTGCCTTCCGGTACACCTGTGACTTCGGGCTGCTCGGCGGACAGGCCATGACGGGGTCGGTCGCGTGGGACGTCTCCGACACCCACGTGGTCGGCCGGCCCACTCCACGGCTGCCGGTGGACGCGTCGGCCACGGTCGGCGGGCTCGTCCCGGGGGGACTGCGGACGATCGGGGCGACGAGCCTCGCAGGCACGGCGAAGGTGCACGCCGTCGTGGCCGCGCCGCAGGGGGACGTGGACGTCACCGTGCCGATGGACGTGCCCGTGACCCAGATCCCGGCGTCGGGGGCGATGACCGTCCCGGCGCACGGGACCGCGCCGTCGCTCACCTTCACGCGGGCGGGCACCGCGAGGATCGTGGCAGGTGACATCGAGATGCGTGTGACGCCGCGGAAGGCGGACGGCAGCGAGACGGTGGCGGGCACGGTGAACGCGTCGTGCGATGTGGACCAGGACCAGGACAGGGTGCTGTCGTCGTTCCGGATACTGCCGGCGGAGGCGTCGCCCGCACCGACGGGGGCGGGGCCGGGGTCGGGGGGCGGGGCGGGGTCGGGTGGGTCAGTGACAGGTGGTGGGACGGGGACGGGAGGTGGGTCCGGGTCGGGGGCGGGTTCGGGGTCCGGAGCGGGCTCCGGGTCCGGGACGGGTTCGGGTCCAGGTTCCGGCACAGGGGCGGGGGCCGGGGACGACGGGGCTCAGGGTTCTCCGCGGGGCAGGGGCTCCCGTAGTCCCGGGCCCGGAGGATCCGGCACCCCGAGCGGTACTGCGTCGGCGTCGGCGTCGGCAGCGGTCTCGCCGTCCGCGTCGGCCGCCCCCGGCGGTGCGCCGACCTTCGCCCGCCCCGAGACCGACTCCGCGGACCGCACCCGCGCACAGGACCGTACGGCCGTCCCCGCCCCGCTGCGCGCGGCGGTCGCGGTGCTGGTCGTGGCCGGGGCCGCGTTCGGCAGCGCGATGTGGTTCCGGCGGCGCCGGGGCGACGATGGCTGAGCGCGCGACGGGCGGCGGCGAGCAGCGCGGACCCGACGTCGTCAACGCGCACCAGCACGGCAGCGGGACCCAGGTCGTCGCCAGGTCCATCGGCGTGGTGAACCTCGGCACCGGCAGGCTCCCGCAGGACGAACTGGCCGCGAGCATCCTGCTGCGCCGCCGGGACGAGCAGGCGCAGCTCGGCATCGGGGACCGCCGGCGGATGCAGGTGCGCTGGACACCCCCGGGCGACGAGGAGCTGGCCACGGACCACCCGGAACTCGTCTGGGGCGAGGGCTCCGAGCAGGACCTGACCGGGAACCTGGACGAGATCGCCCAGGTCTACGAGCGGATCCCGACGGGCCGGCTGGTGGTGCTGGGCAGAGCCGGCTCGGGAAAGAGCGTGCTGGGCACCCAGTTCGTCCTGCGGTGGCTGGAGCAGCGCTCCGCCGGCGCACCGGTCTCGGAGATCTTCAGCCTCGGGTCGTGGAACCCGGCCGAGGTGGCGCTGACCCGCTGGCTGAGCGACCAGTTGAGCCGCGACCGGCCCTGGCTGGCCGCCGCCCACCCCGACGGGGGGATGACACTCGCCGAGAGACTGGTGAGCGAGCGGCTGATCCTGCCCGTCCTGGACGGCTTCGACGAGATCCCGGAAGGTCTGCGCGACGACGCGCGCAAGAAGCTCTCGGCCACCTGGCTGCCGTACGTCCTCACCAGCCGCTACGACGAGTACAAGGAGGCCGTCGAGGACACCACGGGCTTGCAGGGCGCCGCCGTCGTGGTGCTGGCGGACCTCCCCCCGGACGACTCGGTGCGGTACCTGCGGTTCAGCGGCCCGCAGAGCGCCGCCGCCGACTGGGACCCGGTGCTGGCCGACATGCGGGACCACCCCGACGGCCCGCTGCGCAAGGCGCTGTCCACCCCGCTGATGGTCGCCCTGGCCGCCGCCGTCCACGGCGAGCGCGGCGCGAGCGGCCCGGAGACGTTGCTGGACAGCGCGGAGTTCCCGACCTCGGACCGCGTCGAACGGCACCTGCTCACCGCGTTCCTCCCGTCGGTGTACCCGCGTCCGTCGCACGCCCGGCGCGCCCGGCGCTGGCTCGCCTACCTCGCCCACGACCTGAGACAACGGGAGACGCCGACGCCCGACCTGGCCTGGTGGGAACTCGGCACGACGCTGCCGCTCCGACAGCGCACCGCGGTGATCGCGTTCCTCGCCGGGGTGTCCTTCGCCTTCGTCACCGCGGTCGGGAACATCCCGGTCGACCTGATCGGCTCCTCGCACGGACTCGGGTTCGCCGTCCGGCGCGGGCTGGTCGTCGGCACCCTGCACGGGCTGCTGCTGGGCGCGGCGTGCGGCTTCATCTACCACCGGGCCAGCGGCAACGACGCCCTGAAACCGTCCCCGATCGAGATCACGCTCCGCCGGGACGCCGGGCGGCGGCTGCGGGACGGGCTGTCGAGCAGGATCGCCGTCGGTTCCCTGGTCGCGCTGGCGGGCGCGGTCGCGATCGTCGCCGTGGACCGGTCCGTGGTGCCGTGGCTGGGGCTCGACGACGGGCTCGGCGGCGGACTGGTGTCCGCGGCCCAGTTGCCGCTCATCTTCGGGCTCGGGACCGGTCTGGTGCTGGCGGTCACGGACTGGCTGGAGGCACCCGCCGACGTGGACAGGTCGGCGAGCTGCGTGGACCTGCTGCGGATGAACCGCAGGAACGTCCACGCCCACATCGCCGTCTGGGCGCTCGTGTTCGGTTTCCTCGCCTGGTTCGGCGGCAGCTTCACCGAGACCCCGCTGCGCAGCCTCCAGCTGGGTCTCGTCTTCGGCATCGAGGGGGCGTTCGGGGGCGGCCTCGGGTACGGGCTGTGTCTGACCGCGTGGGGGCAGTGGATCGCGCTGGCGCGGATCTGGCTGCCTCTGACGGGACGGCTGCCCTGGCGGCTGGTCACGTTCCTGGAGGACGCCTGCGAGCGCCGGGCGTTGCGGCGGGCGGGGGCGGTGTACCAGTTCCGGCACGCGCGGCTGCAGGACCTGCTGACCGAGGATCCCGGGATTCAGCCCCGGCCCTGACCGGTCGTCCGGCCGGGCGCCCCGGTTCCGCCGAACAGTTCGTCCCGGCGCGCCCGCCAGCGCTCCATCATCTGCGCGATCTCCCCGTCCACGAACTCGAAGAACGCGAGCGTCTCGGCCAGCCGCCGCCCCGCGGGGGTGCCCGCGCCGAGGCTGTCCACACCCTCCCTGAGCGCGCCCTCCCACCGCTTGATCACGGCGTCCCGGTTGGTGAGGGCCTCGTACCACTGGTTGCTGTGCACCCGGTACCGCTCCCGCCGCGAGCCCGGTTCCCGCTCCCGCGCGACCATGTGCTGCTGCGCCAGGTAGCGCACCCCGCCGGACACCGCGGCCGGGCTGACCTGGAGCTGTTCGCCGAGTTCCGCCGAGGTCATGGTGCCGGAGTCGGAGGACAGCAGGGCCGCGAAGATGCGGGCCGGCATGCGCTGCATCCCGGCTTCGACGAGCTGCGCCGCGAAGCTCTCCACGAACGTCGAGACGGCCTCCCGGTCACGTCCCCCGGCGCGCCCCTGGTCGCCTCCCCCGGCACGGCCTGCCGCATCCGTAGTCATGGTCACCACTCTAGCGTCGGTTTCCGCGCTTCCTTAACTTCACAAATTTCTGAAGCAAGCGTACGTTCTGAAGCATGACGAAGGCCATCAGGGTCGCGGGGCTCCACAAGTCCTTCGGCCGCACCCCCGCCCTCGCCGGCCTCGACCTGACCGTCGAGGCCGGTGAGGTGCACGGCTTCCTCGGCCCGAACGGCGCCGGGAAGTCGACCGCGATCCGGGTCCTGCTCGGCCTGCTGCGCGCCGACTCGGGCGCCGCGCAGATCCTGGGCCGCGACCCCTGGAAGGACGCCGTGGAGGTGCACCGCCGGATCGCCTACGTCCCCGGCGACGTCACCCTGTGGCGCAACCTCTCGGGAGGCGAGGTCATCGACCTGTACGGCCGCCTGCGCGGGGGTCTGGACCCGGGCCGCCGCAGCGAGCTCGTCGACCGGTTCGAGCTGGACCCGACGAAGAAGGGGCGCACGTACTCGAAGGGCAACCGCCAGAAGGTCGCCCTGGTCGCCGCCTTCGCCTCCGACGTGGACCTGCTGATCCTCGACGAACCGACGTCCGGACTCGACCCCCTGATGGAGGAGGTCTTCCAGCGCTGCGTGGCGGAGGAACGGGACCGGGGCAGGACCGTGCTGCTGTCGTCCCACATCCTCAGCGAGGTCGAGGAACTCTGCGACCGCGTCAGCATCATCCGCGCCGGCCGCACCGTCGAGTCCGGCTCCCTGGCCGACCTGCGCCACCTCACCCGCACCAGCGTGACCGCCGAACTGGCAGGTCCTCCCAACGGCCTGGCGCACCTGCCCGGCGTCCACGACCTCGACGTCCAGGGCCACCGGGTCCGGCTCCAGGTCGACGCCGACCACCTCACGGCCGTACTGCGCTCGCTCGGCGAGTCCGGCGTACGGTCCCTGACCTCCACTCCCCCCACCCTCGAGGAACTCTTCCTCCGCCACTACCAGGAACAGGCATGAGCACCCTCACCGGCACCGGCACCCTGCTGCGCCTCGCAGTGCGCCGCGACCGGGCGACCACGCCGGTGTGGCTCGCGGCGAACGCCCTGATGGTCCTCTCCATGCCCAGCACCCTGAACGGCCTCTACGCCACCGACGCCGAACGCGCAGACCTGGTACGGCAGGTGGGGACCAACGCGTCGTTCCGGGCCCTGATCGGACCGCTCCACGACACCTCGCTCGGCGCGCTGACCGCCTGGCGGGTGGGTGTCTACGCCGGGCTGCTCACAGCCGTCACCAGCCTGCTCGTCGTCGTGCGGCACACCCGCGACGAGGAGGAGACCGGGCGCGCCGAACTGCTGGCGTCGGGTGCGGTGGGCCGCCGGGCGTCCCTGACCGCGGCCCTGCTGGCGGCGGCGGCCGCCAACGCCGTCCTCGCACTGCTGATCACGGCGGGCCTGGCGGAACAGGGCGTGGCCGGTGCCCTGGCCCTCGGGCTCGGTCTCGGCGCCGTCGGCATGGTCTTCGCGACCACCGCGGCGGTCGTGGCACAGCTGACGGAGAGCGCCCGGCTGGCGCGGGGGCTGACGTCGGCGGTCCTGGGCGCGGCCTTCGTCCTGCGCGCCGCGGGCGACTCGGCCGGGACGGACGGCTCCTCGGTGTGGACGTGGCTGTCCCCGCTGGGCTGGCTGGAGAACCTGCGCCCCTTCGCGGCCGAACGCTGGTGGGTGCTGCTGCTGTTCGCGGCGGCGGTACTGCTCCAGGCCGCCGCGGCCTACGTTCTGGCCGGACGCCGTGACCTGGGCACGAGCTTCTTCCCCGCCCGCCCGGGGCCGGCCGGCGGCCGCCTCGGCTCCGCCGCCGCCCTCGCCTGGCGGCTGCAGCGGGGCGCCGTGGTCGGCTGGTCGCTCGGCTTCTTCCTGGCCGGCGTGGTCTACGGCGGTCTGACGGAGGGCGCGGCCGACCTGGTCGGGGAGAACCGGAACGCCCGCGAGATCTTCGAGCGGATGGGCGGGCACAGCGGGCTGACCGACGCGTTCCTCGCCGCCATGGTCGGCATGCTGGGCCTGGTCGCCGCGCTGTACGTGGTGGCGTCGGTGCTCCGGCTGCACGGCGAGGAGACCTCGGGCCGTGCCGAACCCCTGCTCGCCTGCCCGGTCAGCCGCCTGCGTTGGGCGGCCGGCCATCTCGTCCTCGCCTTCGGCGGCGCGGCCCTGATCATGCTCCTGGCGGGCCTTGGCTTCGCCGTCGGCTACGGCAAGGAGGTGGGCCCGGTCCTGGGCGCCTGCCTGGTGCAGCTCCCGGCGGTATGGGTGATCGGCGGCCTGGCGGTGCTGCTGTACGGCCTCGCACCCCGGCTGGCCCCGGCGGCCTGGGGTGTCGCGGTGGCGGTGCTCCTGATCGGCTGGGTGGGGCCGGCCCTGAACGCCCCGCACCTCGTCCTCGACCTCTCCCCCTTCGGCCACCTACCGAAGCTGCCGGGCGGCGCGATGAAGTGGGGACCGGTACTGACGCTGCTGGCGCTGGCCGCGGTGCTGACGGCGACGGGGCTCGTGGGGTTGCGGCGACGGGACGTGATCAGCTGACGGCGGTCGTTCAGTCGATGTAGTCCTTGAGACCCTCGGTGTCGAGTTCGATGCCGACGGGGTCGGGGAGCGCGACCTTGCCGCCGAGCTTCACCACACGGTCCGATTGTGGGTGTCCGAGTCGTAAGAGGTGATCTCGACTGCCATCAACACGCCGGCGGGATCGGCCCAGTCACCCTGCCCGTTGAAGTGTCCCGTCGGTGCGAGCACGGCGTCGGGCTTGGCGCGGCCCGTGCGATACGCCTCGCCCTTCAGTCCTTGCCCCGTCGGGTTGAGGGTGAGGTCGGGCCGCGCCTGCTTGCAGCGGAAGACCAACCCCGATCCGTCCGTCGATGAACTCGAACCCGACGGTGTCGTCCACGTGTTCGGCGAATTCCGCGATCCGCTCGAACACGTCCGCGCCCCTCACCCGGAATCGGCGGGTGATCACCTCACTTCCACGCGCAGCCCCTCCAACCCCCTGATCACGAAGTTCGGCTTCCGCTCCGGCTCCGCCGCCAGGGTCAGCGTCGGGGCCCGTTCCAGCAGCGCCGTCATGGAGGCGGCCAGTTCGATACGGGCGAGGGGGGCGCCGATGCAGTAGTGGATGCCGGCGCTGAAGGAGATGTGGGGGTTGTCGCGGCGGGTGAGGTCGAGGCGGTCGGGGGCCTGGAACACCGCCGGGTCGTGGTTCGCGGAGCCGAAGAGCATGGCGATCTCGGCGCCGCGCGGGATCGTCGTCCCGTCGACCTCGATCTCGTCCAGCACCCAGCGTTCGAAGAGCTGGAGGGGGGTGTCGTAGCGCATCAGCTCCTCGATCGCGGTGGGGACCAGGGAGTGGTCGGCGCGGAGGGCGGCGAGTTGGGCGGGGTTGCGGAAGAGGGCGTACCAGCCGTTGACGGTGGCGTTGACGGTCGCCTCGTGGCCGGCGTTGAGGAGCAGGACCGCGGTGGAGATCATCTCCTGCTCGGTGAGCCGGTCGTCCTCGTCGTGCGCCTCGATGAGTCCGGAGATCAGGTCGTCGCCGGGCCGCCTGCGCCGCTCGGCGATCAGCTCCCGCAGGTACGCGGAGAACTCGGCCGACGCCCGCACCGCCTTCGCCGCCGTCTCCTGCGGCGGGTTCAGCTCGTACATCCCGCAGATGTCCGCCGACCAGGGCCGCAACGGGCCGCGGTCCGCCTCCGGGATGCCCAGCATCTCGGCGATCACGGCGACGGGGAGAGGCTCGGCGACATCGGTGAGCAGGTCGCCGCCGCCCTTCTCCACCAGCCCGTCGACGAGCTCACCGGCGAGCCGCGCCACGTACGGCCTGAGCCGCTCGACCGTGCGCGGGGTGAACGCCTTCGACACCAGGCGGCGGATGCGGGTGTGGTCCGGCGGTTCGAGGTCGAGCATGCCGTGGTCGTTGAGCGTGTGGAACGGCTCGTGCTCCGGCGGGGGTGCGGTCCGCCCGAACTCCTCGTGCGTGAACCGGTGCTGGTACGTCCGTCCCAGCCGCCGGTCCCGCAGCAGCCCCGAGACGTCGGCGTGGTGCGGGACCAGCCACTGGTTCGTGGGCTCGAAGAACTGCACCCGGCCCCGGGCGCGGAGCTCGGCGTAGGACGGGTACGGGTCGGCCAGGAAGTCCGGATCCCAGGGGTCGAAGGCTGCCATGCACGGACGTTAGACCGCCGGTACCTCTTCTGACCAGGGGTGTCTCAGGGGACGCGGAGGGCCGGTTCACGACAGCTCCGTCGCCGGGTCCGGAGAACGTCCCGCTGGTCACCGACGAGGCGGAGGCCTCGCGGGACGTGTTCCGCACGGCTTTCTCGGCGACGGCGCACGGGAAGGGCCCCGGCGCCGCTGCCATCAGGGCGTGTAGCGCCGGTCCGCCAGGGGTTGCGGACGGTCGGTCGGAGGCCAGGGCTGCTGCTGGGGCACGGGGAAGGCAGGGGTCCGGGTGGCCGGGGCGGTCCGGTCGCGTTGCCCGCCCACCACCTCCGGGTCGAACATGACGATCGCCGCGGCCAGGATCAGGGCCGCCACCGGGCCGGCCAGCATGACCAGGAGGAAGGCGAGCAGGCTCGTCGAGGAGTGGCCGCCCGCCTGCGCCTGGGCCACGTGGACGCTCACCGCGGACATGCCGGTGTAGTGCATGGTCGAGACGGCCGCGCCCATCACCAGGCTCGCGCCGACGGTCGCCCACACCGCGCTGATCGACACCGCCGCCCAGAGCGCCGCGGTCGCGGCGACCACGGCGATCACCACGGAGAGGACGACGACCGTGGTGTCGTAGTGGACGGTGCCGCCGGTGTTCATCGCCGTCATGCCGAGGTAGTGCATCGCGGCCACCCCGAGTCCGGCGAGGACGCCCGCGGTGCCCAGGGTGACAGGGCCCGAACCCCGGTAGCCGACGAGGAAGACGCCGACGGCGACCACCGCGATGCAGACGACGAGGCTCAGCACCGTCCGGCCGGTGTCGTAGCTGACCAGGGCGCCGTCCACGCTGAAGCCGATCATGGCGATGAAGTGCATGGTCCAGATGCCGCATCCGAGGGACACCGCGCCCAGGGCGAGCCAGCCGAATCGTTTCTCCCCGGGCCCGCGGCCGATCGAGCGGGTCGTGCAGCGCAGAGCCAGCACGGCGCCCAGGCAGGCCATGAGATAGGCGGCTATCGGGGTGACCAGGCCGTAGTGGAACTCGGACACGTCTGCGGTCATCGCGGCAACTTTCTTCACGCGAAACAGGGACGGAGAAGGGGACGGCGACGACTCCCGCCGGGGAAACGGGAGTCGGTCAGGAGAAGGCATGAGGGGACGGGGATGACTGGAACCGGCCACCTGGCCGAATCCCTTCACCATTCAAACACAACTTCAGCGCACCGTGTCCACACCTGTACCGCCCGCGATCGAATCGCAACAACGCCTGTGCTCTTGGCACGTGCGCCGACCCCGTCGACCCGCTACTTCGGCGTCACCAGCCGCGCCTCGTACGCGAACACCGCCGCCTGTGTGCGGTCCCTGAGGCCCAGCTTCACCAGGACGCGGCTGACATGGGTCTTGATCGTGGACTCGGCCACCACCAGACGCTCGGCCATCTCCGCGTTGGACAGCCCCTGCGCGATCAGGACCAGCACCTCCGTCTCCCGGTCGGTGAGATCGCCGTAGGCCGCGTGGGCCGTGGACATCAGGCGCGGGGTGCCGGAGAGCCGGGAGAACTCCGTGATCAGACGCCTGGTGACCGAAGGGGCCAGCAGGGCCTCGCCCGCCGCCACCACCCGCACCCCTTCGGCCAACTGGCGTGCGGAGGCGTCCTTGAGGAGAAAACCGGAGGCTCCCGCGCGCAGCGCCTGGTAGACGTACTCGTCCAGGTCGAAGGTGGTCAGGACCAGCACCTTCGCGGTGCTGTCGGCGGCCACGATCTCCCGGGTCGCCTCGATACCGTTCAGCTCGGGCATCCGGATGTCCATCAGCACCACGTCGGGGGAGAGTTCACGGACCCGGTCCACCGCCTCCCGGCCGTTGACCGCCTCACCGGCGACCTCGATGTCCGGCATCGCGTTGAGCAGGACCGAGAAGCCCTCGCGCACCATCATCTGGTCGTCGGCGATCAGTACCCGGATGGTCATGCGTCACCTTCCGGGGCGGCCGCGACGGGCAGGAACACCGTCACCTCGTAACCTCCTTCGGCCGTGCCGGCCGCCGTCATCTCGCCGTTCAGCATCGAGACGCGTTCCCGCATGCCCGTGATGCCGTGACCGGCGCCGGGGGACGGCTTGAGCAGGGCGGTCCGCGGCGGGGGGTCGTTGACCACGCGCAGGCCCAGGCCGCCGAGCACATAGGCGACCTCGACCCGGGCGGCCGCCCCCGGCGCGTGGCGCAGGGTGTTGCTCAGCGCCTCCTGCACGATCCGGTACGCCGACAGCTCCACGCCCTGCGGCAGTTCTCGCACCGCGCCGGTCATCGCCTTCTCGACATCCAGACCCGCCTCCCGCACATTGGCCAGCAGCCCGTCCAGGTCGGCGAGGGTCGGCTGCGGGGCGTCCGGCGCCTCGTAGTCCTCGGCCCGGACCACGCCCAGCACCCGGCGCAGTTCGGTGAGCGCCGCCACCGCGTTCTCCCGGATCGTGACGAACGCCTTCTCCAGTTCCGGCGGCGGGTTCTCGACGCGGTAGGGGGCCGCCTCGGCCTGGATGGCGACGACGGACATGTGATGGGCGACCACGTCGTGCAGTTCACGGGCGATCGTCGTGCGCTCCTCCAGAAGGGTGCGCCGGGACCGCTCGTGCGCGGTCACCGTCCGCTGGACGGTCATCTCCTGCCGGGCCGCGCTGCGGATGTGCCAGACGGTGACGCCCAGCAGGGACAGCGCGGACAGGAACAGCAGCCCCATGGTGTCCGACCCGTAGTAACGGCCGCCTTGGACCGTCTGCGCCATCGCGCCGTACAACGCCGTCAGCATCCACATCCACGCCGCCGTGCGCGGCCTGGTGCGTATCGCCACCACGGTGAGCACGAACAGGTGACAGGCGAAGCTGCCGTCCAGCCAGGGCCACGGGCTTTCCCAGTCGTCGCCCCCCATGACGGCCGCGACGGGGGTCGCCGCCATCGACAGCCAGAACGCGCCGACGGGCCGCACCATGGTCAGCAGGACCGGGACCAGGGCGAGCAGGCCGAGGACCAGGTTGACCGTCGCGCCTCTGACGGTGCTGTTCGAGGCGATGGACATGGCGAGCAGGCCGGCCGCCCCGATCAGGGCGTGCGGCGTCCAGGCCGCGTACTCCCGCAGCCTGGCCGGCAGGCGGCGGACGAGCGGGCCGTCCGTGCTCGCCCGGGGCAGCGGACGGTAGGCGAAGGCGTCCTGGAGGAGGTCCTGCCGCAGCCCTCGCAGGGCGTCCATCGCCGCCCGGAACTCCGGGCTGCGCGGCTTGTACGGCTCGAACGCGCCGTCCGGCGGCTGCGGCGGTGGCGCGGCGTGCGTGTGGGTCGTCTCGGTCACGGACACGACGGTAGGCGGCGGCGAGGGTCACCGTCGTCACCAGTGAGAAGGGTCCTGCGGGGTCCCTCTCAGGTACTACGGGGCTCAGCCACGGGCGGTCCTGTCAGTACCCCGCCGGGCGCACCAGGCCCGACTCGTACGCGAACACCGCCGCCTGTGTGCGGTCCCGCAGGCCCAGCTTCACCAGGATCCGGCCCACGTGCGTCTTCACGGTCTGCTCGGCGACCACCAGGCGCTCGGCGATCTCCGCGTTCGACAGGCCCTGCGCGATCAGCGCCAGCACCTCCGTCTCCCGTTCGGTCAGGTCGCCGACGCGGGCCTTCAGCGGAGCCCGCACCCCGCCCCCGTCCAGTTGGGAGAACCGGGCGATCAGCCGCCGGGTGATGACGGGCGCGATCAGCGCGTCCCCGGCCGCCACCACCTGCACCGCCTCGGCCAGTTTGGCTGCGGACGCGTCCTTGAGCAGGAACCCGGACGCACCCGCCCGCAGCGCCTCGTACACGTACTCGTCGAGGTCGAAGGTGGTGAGCACCAGCACCTTGATGTGCGGGCGTTCGCCGACGATGCGGCGGGTCGCCTCGATCCCGCCGAGTTCGGGCATCCGGATGTCCATCAGGACCACGTCCGGGGTGAGTTCGCCGACCTTGGTCACCGCGTCCAGCCCGTCCACCGCCTGCCCGACCACCTCGATACCGGGCTGGGCGTTCAGCAGCACGGTGAAGCCCTGCCGGACCATCTGCTGGTCGTCGGCGATGACCACGCGGATGGGACTGCCACTGCTGTTCGTCATGCGCGGTCGTCCTTCGGGTGGAGGGCACGGGGCGTGCCGGTGCCGGGGTCCCGGGTACGGCCGGCCACCAGGCCGGCGTCCGGAGCGGTGGCCGGGAGCTCGGCGAAGACCCGGTAGCCGCCGTCCGCCCCGGGGCCCGCGGTCAGTGACCCGCCGAGCATCGCCGCCCGCTCGCGCATACCGAGCAGTCCGTGCCCGGCGCCGGGCGACGGCGGCCCGGGCCGGGCCGGACGGGAGTTCGCGACGGACACCAGCAGACCGTAGGGGATGTACTCGATCTCGACATGGGCGGTGGCTCCCGGCGCGTGCCGCAGCACGTTGCTCAGCGCCTCCTGCACGATCCGGTACGCCGACAGCTCCACGCCCGACTGCATCGGACGGCGCTCGCCGTTGATCCGGGTGGTGACGGTCAGACCGGCCGCCCGGGTGTTCTCGACCAGCGCCTCCAGCCGGTCCAGGGTCGGCTGCGGGCTGTGCGGCCCGGCGCCGCCGTCGTCGGGCGCGTCCGCGTCGGGGCTCTCCGAGCGCAGCACGCCCAGCACCCTGCGCAGTTCGGTGAGCGCCTCCAGCGCGTTGTGCCGGATGCCTTCGAGGTTCTCCCTGAGCTCGTCCGGAGGGTTCTCCACCAGGTGGGGGGCGACCTGGGCCTGGATGGAGATCACCGACATGTGGTGGGCGACCACGTCGTGCAGCTCGCGCGCGATCCGGCTGCGCTCCTCCAGGAGGGTGCGCCGGGCCCGTTCCTCGGCGGTGAGCGTGGTCTGGCGGTTGAGCTCCGCGCGCGCCACCCGGCGGCCGCGCAGCGCGGTGCCGAGCGCGACCACGACCGCGGCCAGGACGACGGTGACCACCGACGTGGACTGGTGGGGCGGCGCGCCCCAGACGCCGTCGAGGAGCCAGGTGACCAGGACGGTCAGGGCCAGTGCCTCGGCGGCCACCCGGGCGCGGACCCGCAGCGTGAGCAGCAGCAGGACCAGCAGCTGCGCGATCATCCCGGCCACGGTCCAGGGCCAGGTGAACAGGACCGCCGGTGTGGTGCCCAGCCGCCCGTGCAGCGTGACGGCGGCCACCAGCATGGCGCCCGTCGACAGCCACCAGGCCGGGAGGGGCCGCCACATCGCGAGCAGCACGGCGGCGCCCGGAGCGAACCCGAGCAGGGAGGCGAGACCTGCACCCAGATGCCCGTTGTGCTGGAGCTGTGCGACGCCGCCGATCGTGATGCCGACCGCCGCCACGCACAGCACACCGTGCGGCAGCCGGCCCTGCCGCCCGGGGGCGGGCAGCGGGTCTGCACGAAGGGTCCACAGGTCGTCGTGGAGTGTCCGCAGCCAGCGCGGCACGCGGTCGAGCCGCTCCGCCTGCCGGGTCCCCGTTTCCGTCACAGCGGCCAGCCTAGACACGGCGGGCTCCTGTCGGTGTCGCCCGATCGGACGAGCGGTGGGTCCGCACGACGCGCGAGGGGACGACGCCGTCGGTCCGGGCGACGCGGGCGCCGGCGCGGGCGACACGTGGCCGGACGAGACGCGTGCGGGAGCGGGGGCGGTGTCCGGGACCGGGGCGCTCGTACGTGTGGAACGCCGCCCAGCAGACGGCGAGCGCCAGGGCGAACGCCGGGAGCCACAGCAGGCGGTCACCGACCCAGCCGACATGGTCGGGAGGTGTGTGCAGGCCGGGGAGCCGGCCCAGCAGCAGACCGGTGGCCGTGGTCGCCATCAGGGCCGTCTGGTGCCAGAGGAAGATCGTCATCGCGGAGAGGTTCACGAAGGCCACCGCCGCCCAGGCGAGCGGACGGCGCATCGTACGGCGCAGCCGCTCGCGCAGGAGCAGGGCGAGGCCGCACTGCGCCAGGCCGAAGGTGACGGCGGCGAGGGTGGGCGGGTCGAGGTTGGAGACGGCGGCGCCGGGGACGCCGACCATCGCCGCCGGGTAGCCGGCGAAGCCGACCAGCCCGGCCGTCGCCGCCGTACCGCCTATGAGCAGCACCCAGCCGGCGCGCGGCCGGTCCAGTTCGCCGCGGGTCCAGGCGGCACCCAGGGTGTACGGCACCAGCCAGCCCGCGGCCAGGTTCACCCAGCCGATCCCGGCCGGTGCGCCGAAACCGAAACGGAGCAGGTCCACATGGAGTACGACGGCCAGCGGCCACAGCGGGCTGAGCCGGGCGACGAGGGGGGTCGCCGCCGTCAGGGCCGCGAACACCACGAGGAACCAGAGCGGGGACAGGGCGAGTTTGACGAGGGTGTGCACGGTGGCGAAGTCGGTGCCGGACAGCAGGAGGGCGGTGGTCGTGACCGTCCACAGGGCGAGGAGGGCGGCGACCGGTTTGCAGAGGCGGGCGAGGCGGGAGCGCAGCCAGCGGTGGTAGGGGATCCCGTCGGCCTGGGCGGTGGCGTGACTGCGGGTGGCCACGTGGCCGCCGACCAGGAAGAACACGGCGAGGGTCTGGAACGCCCAGGAGACCGGGGCCAGTACGGGCAGGTGCTGGAGGGGGCTGCTGGTGCTCAGCCTGCCGCCGTCCGCCACCAGCGCGGTGACCAGCCAGTGGCCGAGCACCACACCGAGCACCGCGAAGGCGCGCAGGGCGTCCACGGCACGGTCCCGGTCGGGTGGGGTGGCCGCGTCCACGCGGTGGGCGAGCCGCCGTACGGCGTGCGGAAGGTGCGGGGCATGGCGTACCGCGTGCAGGGGGTGGGGGTGCTGGGCGTCGGGTGTCGGTGGCTTACGCACGGGTGACCTCCGTTGTCTCGCCGAGGACGATCCGGGCGAGGTTGGCCAGGGAGGCCGAGCCCGGGGTGAAGTAGTCGCTGTGGCCGCCGGGTCCTGCCGCGAAGACGCGGGCGCCGAAGGCCGGGGACACGGGGTCGGTGCCGAAGCCGACGTCCGTGCCGAAGAGGCCGGCGCGCAGGTGCGGCACGTCGGCGATCCAGTCGTCGGCGCCTCGGGCCGCCCAGACGCGGGCCGACGTGTGCAGGGCCGCGGCCGAGTCGGTGCCGGTGCCCGGGCTGCCGACCAGGGCGATGTCGGTGACGCCGAGACCGGAGAGGGTGGGGGCGGCACGGGCGCAGACGACCGTGCCGTAGGAGTGGCAGAGGAGGGAGACGGCCGGCGGCTTCGGGCGGGCGCGGCAGTGGGGGCGGGCGGTGAGGGTGCGCAGTTCGCGGACGAACTCGCGCAGGTGCGGGGCCGCTTGGTCGGCCCTGCCGGAGGTGAGGACCGTGGTGCTGATCGTGGCGGGGGTGCGGTAGCCGAGCCAGGCGACGACGGCGGTGCGGGTGCGCGGCTGCTCGTGGCTGAGGCGCCGGTACAGGGAGTCGGCGGCGGTGTGGAAGCGGGCGTAGGTGTCGAGGGTGGTGTCGGAGCCGGGGACCAGGACGGCGATACGGGTGGCCCGCGTCAGGTCGCCGAGGACCTCGGTGGCCTGGCCGGTGCCGCGGGCGTCGAAGTGGAGGAGGTGACGGGGCGGGGAGGCGAGGGCCCGGTCGGCGGCGGCGCGGGAGGTGTCGCCGTGGGCGGCGGCCATGCGGGCGGCTTCGGCCGCGTCGGCGCGGTTGGCCGCGTAGGCGGTGGCGAGGGAGGCCGGGGTGAGGGGGATGGGGAGCGGGGCGGGGGACGGGGCGGGGATGTGGGGGGTGACGGCCGCGGAGAGGGGAAGGACCACGGCGGTGGTGAGGAGGGCGGCAAGGAGCGTGCGGCGGGTTCTGGAGGGGGGCGCGGTTGCCGTTGCCGGAGGGGCGAGGAGGGTGTCGCCTGGGCGGGGGGTTTCGCTCGCCCGCGTCCGACGCGCCGTGTTCCGCATTGCGGGCCTCCCCGTTCAGTTCGCCCGGGTGTCGGGCTGGTCTGATCGGGAAGTTACGGAGCGGGGTGTGTCGTTCGCGTCCCGCTCGGGAGCTCTTCTCCGGGGTAGCTCTCAGGTACTACGGGTATCTCCGGGGAGACCCCCGAAGGGGCCCCGGCCCGTGCTCAGTAGGCCAGTTGGGCGATCTCCTCCGCTACCACCGCGCAGGCGTCCGCCGCCGGGTCGATCAGCGGGAAGTGGCCGACCTCCTCCAGCAGCGTCAGCCCCACCACCTCGCCCGCCCTGGCCGCCGCGTCCGCGTAGGACTCGGCGACCGCCTGGGGGACGACCGTGTCGGTACGGCCCTGGACCAGGGTGGTCGCGATACCGGTGGGAAGGAGCAGGGCCGGGTCCGCGTACCCCTGACGGTCGGCGAACTTCGCTTCCCCACCGAGCAGTTGCAGCGCGGCGTTCCCGCAGACGTCCAGCTTCTCCGCCATCGCGAAGTCGGCGATCGGGGCCAGCGCCACGACCCCGCGGAGCAGGGCGGGGGCGGAGGTGCGCCACGGGGCGTCGGCGGGCAGCACGTGCCGCGCCGCCGCCCACAGGGCGAGGTGACCGCCCGCCGAGTGGCCGGTGAGGACCGTACGGCGCAGGTCCGCCTGCGGCAGCGCCTCGCGGGCCAGGGCGGGCAGCGCGTCCAGGGCCGCGGCCACGTCGTCGAAGGTGTCCGGCCAGCGCCCGGCCACCGGTGCCGTACCGCCCTGTGCGGGCAGCGTCGCGCCGCGCCGGTACTCGACGTTGGCCACGGCGAAACCGCGCCGGGCCAGGTAGTCGGCGAACGGCGTGATGTGGAGGCGGTCGTACGGTGCGCGCCAGGCGCCGCCGTGCAGGACCACGATCAGGGGCACCGACGGCCCGCCGGCGCGCGGGGCGTAGAAGTCGATCACCTGGTCGGGGTGGTCGCCGTAGGCCGCCGTGGCGTCGGGCTCGACGTGCGGGTGCGAGAAGGCCGACTCCTCCTCGGCTGCGGCCCGTTCTGCTGCGGCGTCGTCCGGCATGCTCCAACCTCTCAGCGGCGTATCGATGTTGGCGGACCGGGGAGGGAGATCGGCCGTTGGCCGGGACGGTACCAGGCCGATGACGTGCGCGGACACGTGGATGTCACGCACGGTGAGGATTAAACGGATCTGTACCGTCCCGGTGCCCTCGACACGGGTCGTCGTATCCCCATGTCGACCCGCTCGGGCCGAGCCCGGGCCGCTACACGACCTCCCCCAGCACCCGCACCGCCCGCTCCACGTCCGCGAAGCCGACGTACAGCGGGGTGAACCCGAAGCGGAGGACGTCGGGGTGCCGGAAGTCCCCGACCACGCCCCGCGCGATCAGCCGTCCCATCACGTCCCCGGCGTCGGCGCAGCGCAGCGCGATCTGGCTGCCGCGCTCCTCGTGCGCCACCGGGGTCAGGCACTCGACACGGCCCGCCGGCAGGTACGCCTCGACGCACTCCAGGAAGAAGTCCGTCAGGGCGAGGGACTTGGCCCGTACGGCGTCGACCGGGACCCCTTCCCAGACCTCCAGCGCCGCCTCCAGGGCCAGCATGGAGAGGATGTCCGGGGTGCCGACGCGCCCGCGCAGCGCGCCCGGCGCGGGCGTGTAGGACGGGCTCATGCCGAACGGCTCGGCGTGCGAGTTCCAGCCGGGCAGCGGGGAGTCGAAGCGGTCCTGCAGCTCCCGCCGCACGTACAGGTACGCCGGTGCACCCGGGCCGCCGTTCAGGTACTTGTAGGTGCAGCCCACGGCCAGGTCCACCCCGTGCTCGTCGAGGCCGACCGGCAGCGCGCCCGCGCTGTGGCACAGGTCCCAGACGGCCACGGCACCGGCCGCGTGGATCGCGGCGGTGAGGGCGGGGAGGTCGTGCAGCCGGCCCGTGCGGTAGTCGACGTGGTTGAGGAGGACGGCGGCGGTGCGGTCACCGAGGGCGTCGCGCACCCCGGCCGGGGCCACCGGACGCAGCACGCGACCCGTCAGGCGGGCGGCGGACTCGGCGATGTACCCGTCGGTGGGGAAGGTGGTCGCGTCGACGAGGATCTCGTCACGGCCCTCCGCCGCGAGCCGTACCGCGCCCACGAGTGCCTTGAAGACGTTGACACTTGTCGAGTCGCCGACCACGATCTGCCCGGCTTCGGCGCCCACCAGCGGGGCGATCCGGTCGCCGATCCGCTCCGGCGCCGTCCACCAGCCGCTCTCCTCCCAGGACCGGATGCGCAGTTCGCCCCACTGCCGTCGTACGACGTCCTCGACCCGGCCGGGGACGTGCGCGGGCAGGGCGCCCAGGGAGTTGCCGTCGAGGTAGACGCCCGCGGCGTCGGCCGCGTGACCGGACGCAGGATCACCGGACACCGGGGCGAGGACGAAGCGCTCGCGCACCCCGGCCAGCTCGTCCTCGCCGTCCAGCTTCTGTGCCCTCAGCACGAGCTCAGACATGGGACCTCGCCGTCCACAGCTCCGGGAACACGTTCTTGCGGGCGCGCTTCTCCAGCCAGGCGACACCGGCCGAACCGCCGGTGCCGGGCTTGGCGCCCATGGCGCGGCGGGTGGCGACCAGGTGGTCGTTGCGCCAGCGCCAGACGAGTTCGGCGACGTCGGTCAACGCCTCGCCGAGACGGGCGAGTTCGGCGTCCTCGGGGCCGGAGTAGACGGCGGTCCAGGCCGCCTCCACGGCGTCGTCGGACTCGTAGCGCCCGGAGACGTCACGGTGCAGCACCGCGTCCGGGACGGCGTGGCCGCGGCGCGCGAGCAGCCGTACCGCCTCGTCGTACAGGCTCGGCTCGTGCAGGGCCTTCTCCAGCTCCGCGTGGACGCGGGGCGCGCCGCGGTGCGGGACGAGCATGGACGCGGACTTCTCGCCGAGCAGGAACTCCATCCGCCGGTACATCGCCGACTGGAAGCCGGAGCCCTCGCCGAGGGCGGAGCGGTAGGAGTTGAACTGGGCGGGGGTGAGCTGGCCGAGCGGCTTCCAGGAGGCGTTCAGCGCCTCCAGCTCACGGGTGGAACGCTTCAGCGCGGCGATCGCGGTGGGGATGTCGTCGCCGCGCAGGGCCGCCGCGGCGGTCTCCCACTCGTGGACGATGACTGTGAACCACAGCTCCATGACCTGGGTCGTGACCAGGAAGACCATCTCTCCGGGGTCGTCGGAGAGGGTGTGCTGGAGGTGGGTGAGCACGTCCGCCTTGACGTAGTCCTCGTACGGCGTCGTGCCGGCGAAGTCGAGATGCGGGGTCTCGGGCTCGTTCGTCTCGTGAGCCTCTTGGGACATCGCTGTCTCCTGTTGTACTCCGGGTAGCGGTCCGCCCCTGCCGATGCCGACACGGGGGCCCCGGTCCCCACCCGCATCTTGCGCAACCTACCCCGCACACGGCAAGGCCCGCCCCCTGCGGGACCGGCCACACCGCCGAACGGATGACCCAGCCGAGCGTCTGCGCCGCGGTCGGGGAGACGCGGTTGTTCTCGCACCCCAAAAGAAGGCAAGTACACGGCCCTTCCGGCGGACTGCGCCCCGCTGCCGTACGAACGGCTGTCGGGCTCGCTCGGTACTCCGGCGGTCCGGATACGACCGCGCCCGTGTGGTCATCCGGAGCCGGAACTGCCCGCCGACTCGCTGGCGGTACGGCGGTGCTCGGCGTTGATGCGCTGCGCTTCCTCGAGCTGGTCCTCGAGGATGACGATGCGGCACGCGGCCTCGATCGGAGTCCCCTTGTCGACGAGCTCGCGGGCGCGGGCCGCGATCCGCAGTTGGTAGCGGGAGTACCGGCGATGTCCCCCCTCCGAGCGGAGCGGAGTGATCAGGCGAGCCTCACCGATGGCTCGGAGGAAGGCCGGAGTGGTGCCGAGCATCTCGGCTGCCCGGCCCATGGTGTACGCAGGGTAGTCGTCGTCGTCCAGACGATCATTCAGGGGGATGTCCGATGTCATGTCACCTCGCTGTGCAACGCGTCGAGGGGCCCTGGTGCCGTACGGCACCAGGGCCCCGAAGGAAATTCAACACCATCTGTCGGCCCTACTGCTGTGCCGACCTTCTGTTTCCGCTACCCGGCCCGGCAGGGCGGAGCGGGGGATCGCAGCTGCGTGACCGGGGACCACCATCCAATCCGGGGTCTTGCGGTACCCGGACCGAGCGCTTCTCGGGCCGGGCGATCCTGATGGCGTCTGCTCCTCCGTTCCTCTCGTACCAACCACTGAATGAACCGGTACTGCTGCCGGCAGCTCCTCTACGCACGAGCCGCCCAGTGCGGCTCCCAGCTCCGTCACCGTTCTGGGAACACTGTGGCTCCGAGGCTCGAGAGCCGCACTGACCTGCGTACTTCGCTTCCAGCTACCGCCAGTTCATGTCTGGCGGGGTCTCTTTCGACCGTGTCTACGAGAAGTAGCGTACCCACATCGGGAGCGAAAATCTACTCACGCAGAAGTAGATTTCACCCTTGTGATGGAGGAAGAAGCCTGCGGTCCCGCGGGCGGTCCCTGATACGGGTGAGCCGAATAAGCTCTGCTGTCATGTCGAACCCTGATGAGTTGCTTGTCGCCATCTCGGCCGCGGTGGAGTCCGAGCGGAGCAATCAGATGTCGCTGACCGTGGTGGTCGGCGGTGCCGTCATCACCGGCCGGCTGGCTCCCGAGGCCGTGTGGAGGGAGCGGGTCGCGGAGGTCCTGAAGGACTCGGACCGTCTCGGCCCGTTCTCGGACGTCTTCACCCGCGGTCCGCGAGGGAACCGGCCCGGTCGCGGCGAGGCGCCCACGCATCTGCACTTTCACCTCGCCCGGATCCTGCAGGGCAGCCTCGGGATCCCGGAGACGGGCGGCATGTACCGGGTCGCGATCGAGGACGTCAGCGCATGGACCGTGGGAGATCTCGTCCACTTCGACCGGTGAGACGCCGTCTCCGCCCCGTTGCCCCCGGCGGTTTCCGAGCGGACGGCGGCACAGCGGTGGGGGCCCTGCCGACGCGCGTCGGCAGGGCCCCCCCCCCGCCCGCTTGGCGGGGGGCCCCCCCCCCCCAAAGGAAAGCACAACAAATTTAAACA